>CAZTMX010000001.1:0-54186 GCA_964614855.1 uncultured Anaerolineaceae bacterium
GCCTCCACACCGCTTACACTGGCGTACTGTGATGAGATCAGGCAGCACGCAGCTTACACCTGGGGGGCAGCCGCGGTGATCCAAATCATGGAAGCTCTGCTGCCCGATTGGCCGCCGGATAAAAACTTGCAAGGGATGGTGTATCCTCCAGAGGCAAAAGATGAATGGTTGTACCGCCTTGGGATTGCCTATGCCTTGACGGGTGATCGGGAAGGGTCTTTAAAGCACTTTAACCAGATCATCCAAACACCCAGTGTGCCGCGTTCCAGCTGGATCGCTCCTGCACAGGATTTCCTGGATCATTACACTTCCGACCAGGATATCTATCGCGCATGCGTGTTGACCACTTACTGCCAGCCTGCAGAAGCCTTGCAAACGCTTGTTCGATTTCTACCGCCAGGTCAGGAGATCCTTCCTTATCTATGGGATACAGGGGTTTCGGTCACGGCTTCTGGTTATTTCGATTTTGATCAGGATGGGGAAAGCGAACGATGGATCGATGTGCGCCACCGCACCCGAGAAAAACCTGAGTTCTGGATCCTGGCTGCCCACCCTGGCGGTTTCGATGCGTTACGCATCGACCAGGTGAATGCAAACCCGCCGTCCATTGAGATCCTGGATGAAGCTTTCATTGCAGAAAGCTCGCTGCATTTACAGCCTGCAATTTTCCTGGACGGCTCCCTGGCTTTTCATATGCAGCGGCTGCCGCGGTCGGAAGTCCCATACATTACACCGGTTGCTTTGCGCGATGTGTACCCGGACCGTTACCTGGCGGTGTTCCACCGTCTACAAAAAGCCTTGTTTGATGGCGAACCCCCAAAGTCTGTGATGAAGGATTTGCAAGCCCTGGCAGTCTACCCGGGATTGCTGTGTAAGAATACCTGGAGCTGCGATCCCTACTACTACATGCTAGGCTTAGCCAGCGAACTGGCAGGTGACACGCGCGCGGCTGTGGATGCCTATCACAAGTTGTGGTCGGATTATTCCAAAAGCCCGTACACTATCATGGCGCGTATCAAGCTGATGGGGAGCGCTTTGCAGACCCTGACACCTACGCCAACCTATACCCCGACCACAACCGTGACGCCAGAACCGAGCCTGACACCCACCCTCACAGTAACCGGTACACCACCGACAAGCACACCCACGCCAACATTGACCTACACGCCTGATCCTAACGCCACACCGACGGAGACGCCCACCTTGACACCCACTGTAACCTCCACACTCAACCTGACTGAGACACCGACCATCACACCCAGCCCAACAGGTACAATTACTACCACTCCTTGAAAGGTGAGCAAATGACTTATCATAGAACAACCTGGCGACTGGTGAAGACCGCGCCTGCACCCGGCGCCTGGAACATGGCATTAGACGAAGCAATATTAGAAGCGGCAGGATCCGGCAAGGTGCCGCCCACATTACGCCTTTATGCCTGGCAGCCAGCCTGCCTGTCATTGGGGTATGCCCAACCGGTAGCCGATGTAGATCGAGCGAGTTTGGAGAGATTTGGCTGGCACCTGGTACGCCGCCCCACTGGCGGCCGGGCGATATTACACACCGATGAGCTGACATATTCTGTGAGTGGCCCGCAAAGCGAAGCGCGCCTGGCAGGCGGTGTGCTGGAAAGTTATCGTGTGTTGGCGCAGGCGCTGCTGGAAGCGCTGCATTTGCTCAATATTCCTGCAATGGCAATCGAAAAACCAGCCGCCCTTGCTGCAGAGCCAACCCAAGGCAGCACACCCGGGACGAAAAATCCGGTTTGCTTTGAAGCCCCATCCAATTATGAGATTACCGTTCACGGCAAGAAACTCTTGGGAAGCGCACAGGCGAGGCGGAAAGAGGGTGTACTGCAGCACGGCTCGCTGCCGTTATTTGGGGATCTTACGCGCATTACTAAGGGGTTGGTCTTTGCGGATGATATGGAGCGCCAACGGGCTGCGCATCGCTTGCTGGAAAGGGCGACTACATCCGAAACAGTGCTGGGACACCCCTTGGGGTGGGAAGATGCAGCCCAGGCTTTTGTGCAATCTTTTGCCGCGACTTTGAACCTGGAGCTTCAACCCGGCGAGCTGACCCAAGAAGAATTAGCACGCGCCGAAACCCTGCTGGTGGAAAAATTCAACAATCCGCACTGGACCGAGCGTATTTGATTATTCTGGGTTCAAGAGTGACCGTGTAGCAATCTTCAGGGGGTGGGTGTGCCTGTAGGGGCGAGAAAGACCACATCGCTGTACCCAAGCTGGATAAATAAGCGGTACAAGATGCTTTCTGCGTTCTTGCCCGCCTGGTCCAGGATGCCGTCTTCCAGGGCGGCTTTTGTGATTTCTTTCTCGGCAGCCAGCCGTGCGCTGGATTCCAGCCTGTAATCCCCCTTTGTGAGCAACCCGGTTTCGCGATGGTAGACATACGATTTCTCGTTGTCCAGCGCAGTGATGAAAACCTCCGCTTCGGGCAGGTTGACCTGGATCACACCGTTCTCGACAGTGATATCTCGCGACGACAAGTGTTCCAGGTTGACACCGGCGATCACTTTGCCGTGTGCGACCAGGATCAATTTATCGCCAAATAACGAGCCAAATGCACGCTGGTTTGTCTCGGCGGTGATCACCTTTTCCACCGTGTATTGGATGGTTTCCAGGCGTGCCAGGGTGCGGATATCTCGGATCACGGTAATTGGATTGGGAAGAATAGTTGGCGTAGGGTTGAGGAAGCTGGAAACGCTGGTGCTGAGTTCTCCGGTCATGGATTGCACCGGGTGTACCGTGCGCTGCACTGTGTCCTGGATGATCCAAACGATGCCAAAAGCCATCAGTGCCGTGATCAGGAGAAAACCGAGAACAAAAACCCATGCCTTTGTACTGTCCATGCGCAAGATTATACTATAATACGCACATGGCTCTCGGCATCCTAACTCTACAGCTGCATTTTCCGGGCTGCACATCCTTGAAGGAAAAACGCAGCCGCCTGAAACCCCTGCTGGCGCGCTTGCACCGGGAATTTAACGTCTCAGTGGCAGAGCTCGAGTTGCAGGATACCTGGCAGGATACCCTGATAGGATGCGCCCTGATCAGCAGCGACAGCGCCCAAACCCAGCGTTCGCTGCAGCAGGTATCCCACTGGGTAGAAACCCACTGGCTGGATGTCGAGCTGGTGGATGATCATATGGAAATCATCTAATTTTGCATCCCCTTGGCTTACGCAGGGGAATACCACAGGAGAGAACATGGACTTGAAATTACGCGGTAGAAAAGCATTGGTAACCGGAGCCAGCCGGGGGTTGGGGTATGCAGTTGCCCTGGGGTTGGCTCGTGAAGGGGCAGAACTGGCGATAAACAGCAGGAGTACAGAGAGTGTTCAGGTAGCAGCGGAAAAAATCGCACAGGAGAGCGGTATGCGTGCATTTGGTTTTGCTGGAGATATCGGTGAACCAGATTATCCTCAGAAACTGGTGGAGCAAGCGGCCGCAGCTCTGGGCGGTCTGGATCTGATTGTGACCAATGCGGGCGGGCCGCCTCCCGGAAAATTTGAACAATTTGACGATGCAGCCTGGCAGACAGCGGTGGATCTCTCGCTGATGAGCCATGTACGCCTGATCCGCGCCGCGCTGCCGTACCTGAAACAATCCAGTGCAGCCAGTGTACTCACCATAACTTCCTACTCGGTAAAGCAGCCTGTGCCAAACCTGGTGCTTTCCAACAGCGTGCGCGCCGCCACAGTCGGGCTGACCAAAACCCTGGCTTTGGAGCTGGGCAGCGACGGCATCCGTTTCAATTCCATCCTGCCGGGTTGGACTGAGACGGAGAGAGTTTACCAACTGATGGGAGCGCGGGCAAAAAATAACAGCACCACGGTTGAAGAAGAGATCGCGCTGCAAATCAAGGACAGTCCCTTGGGGCGGATGTGCCAACCGGAAGAATTCGCCAATGTGGCGGTTTTCCTGCTCTCACCGGCAGCCGCTTACCTGACCGGGATCATGGTAACTGTCGACGGTGGGATGTATAAAGGCACGCTGTAAAGGGCTGGCATGGCAGTTGTCGTTGTTGCATCCACAAATCCGGTAAAGGTCCTGGCGGTCCAGCATGGTTTTTCGCAAATGTTCCCCGCACAGGTTTTTGAATACCAGACTATCTCTGTCCCGTCTGGGGTAAGCGACCAACCCTGTACAGATGAGGAAACCCTGACCGGAGCATTGAACAGAAGCCTGGCTGCACAGCAAAGCCTGCCGCAAGCGCAGTATTGGGTGGGTGTGGAAGGCGGGGTGGAGTGGCATGGGGAGGAGATGGCAGCATATGCCTGGATCGTTATCCGCTCAAATGAATTGACAGGCAAAAGCCGGACGGGGGTGTTTTTCCTGCCGTCCAGGGTGGCTGAATTGGTTCGCCAGGGAAAAGAACTGGGCGAAGCTGATGATATCGTGTTTGGGCGCTCGAATTCAAAACAAGAAAACGGCGCCGTCGGTTTGTTAAGCGGGAATGTGCTCGACAGGGCGCAGCTTTACGGACAGGCGGTTATCCTGGCGCTTATTCCTTTCAAAAACCCACACCTGTACGATAGGTAAATGAACGAAAAGTATGATGTTGACGGGGTCATCTTTGACCTGGATGGGACGATTTACCTGGGCGAGCAGGCGCTGCCCGGCGCAGTGGATGCAGTTGCGGAGCTGCGGCGCAGAGGGAAGCGGGTCCTTTTCGTCAGCAACAAACCGTTAGAACCGCGCCGCGCGTATGCGCAGAAATTAACCCGCCTGGGTATGCCAACAGAAGAGGCGGATGTCATCACCTCCGCTTATGTGTTGGGGTTTTATTTGAAACATCACGCGCCGAAGCTGCGCCTGTATGTGATCGGCGAAGCTAGCCTGCGAGCTGAGCTGGCGGGATGGGGGCTGCAGGTGCTGCCTGAGTTCTTTGAGCAGGACGAAAAAGGGGTGATCGATACGGCAGGCGTTGATGCCGTCGTGGCGGCTTTCGATCGGACACTGGATTACCGTAAGCTGAATACCGCTTACCAGGCGCTCAGGCGCGGCGCTCAATTCTTTGCTACAAACGCCGATAAGACGTGTCCCATGCCGGGTGGAGCAATACCGGATGCCGGGGCGACCATTGCCGCCCTGGAGCATATGACCGGCCGCCAGGTGGAGCTTCTGGCAGGCAAACCCTCCGCACTGATGATCCAGGTCGCTACGGATGTGCTCCAGCTACCTGCCCAGCGCTGCCTGGTTGTGGGCGACCGCCTGGAAACCGATATCCTGATGGGGCAGCGAGCTGGGGCGTTGACGTCGGTTGTCTTGACCGGCGCCTCTACCCTGAACCAGGTAAAAGAAATGAAAACGCCACCCACTTTTGTCTTGAACGATCTGAAAGAGCTGTTTCAGTGGGTGGCGTAGAAGATCTATTGGTACAAGAAAATAGCGAACCAGGTCCCTTGTTTATTTACCCCAGTTGAAATCCAATTGGAATCTTTCCAGGCTCCAGGCAGGCGTGACCTGGAAGACCAACGGTATGCCGTGGAACTCCTGTGGGATGTCCGTTAGAAGTACGCTGTATTCTCCACCCTCAGCAGCCGTCTCCAGGATAGTCCAGCTTTTTCCACCATCGGTAGAGTAACTGACCAGTGCAGGCTCACTGGCATTTGCCCAACGCAGACCCAGATTATCGCCGTCCTGCACCAGGCTGAGATCCTGGCTGGGCGCAAGAGTAAGAGTATCTGGAGAGTTTGGATTTTGTGCAATGGCTTGTTCAAGGACTACCTGGTCTTGATGTAAAATCCGCAAGCCGGCTGGTATTTGTTCCGGCAGGGGCAGCGCAGCATTGAAGTGTTTTATCGTGTGTTCACCTACCAAGGCCAGGTTGATGGGAAGAGGCTGCTCATCAAGCACAACTCCGTTAGCATCTAAGAATTGCACTCGGTATTCGCTATCCTTCAACAAATCGTCTGCTACAATATCAAGGAAATACGACGGTTCGATATTGATGCCGCCGCTATCCTGGATCGCACCGCTCAGGAGCAAGCTGGTCTGTGAGGCCAATGTAACGGGGATAGAATCGCCATAATTAATTTGGGATGACAGCAAGCCTTTATAGGTGAAATCGGAAATCCACTCTGGCCCGCAATAGCTCATAATATCTTTGTATATGGAAGGAGATTTGACTGAAAGTGTGCTTGTGTTTAACCCAAATTGGCCGATGCTGCCATCCGGGTATGGATAACCGGGGTGGACATCCACCACATCACCGCATGGGGAATGCAGGCGGCCGAGATTATGTCCAATCTCGTGAGCTGCGGTGACACCGCCATCCAATCCGATCGACAAAGCGTCCGCAAGTCCAACAGAAACGCGCTGCCCATCATAAGTGGGCAAACCGACTTCTCCAATGCCGACATAGCCGCCCTCAAACCAGGTAAAGCCTCTATCGTCGTAAACAGGCACCAGGCCGTAGTAGACCTCAGCGTATGGCGAGCCATCTAAGCTTTTCTGTTTGATCACCAGGTTGAGTAATGCCACCCAATCCCAATAATAATAGAGATCACCGGTGAAATTCAAGGGGGTCGGGCTGACTACCACATCTACTGTTCCGACGGGATAGATGCTTTGCAGCGAGGGTTTCAGGAAAGATGAAGAAGCAGGGGGGAAGGTTTTATCGTAATACTCATCGGTATAACGAATGGGGATTACCCTGACTCGAAGGTTAGGCACAGCGATAAAGATGGCATTGTATCCAAAGAAGTTATTTTCTTCGTTGCTTTCCCAGTATTTGGAACCAGCGTCTACCCAGGCAGTTAAAACGACAGCGCCGTTCAGCCAATCTGACGGCAGGATGAAATTGAAACTCTTATTGATATCTGCACGCATCGAGTTGGCGTCCAGGGTCAGCGGATAGGCCAGGCTGGCCGTGGATACCAGCGGTGAACCCGCCAGTGGCACACCATTGCGGGTAGCGCTTAAGTACACAGTAATGTTCGACAATGCAGCGGCTTCATTCACCCTGGCATACACACGTGCAACAGTTGGACGGTTGCTCACCAGGGTGACTTTATTGTCCAGGCTCTGAATGGCCTGGGTAACCTCAACCGCCGAGATGGTCAGATCCCGGGTTGGCAAGGGCGCCCGTGCCACAAATGGCAGATAAAAGTAGAGCTCTTGTTCTGTGGCTGTGTCGGGGGTTTGGGCAGATCCGGTGTGATAGCTGCTGCTCAGTAGCACGATCAGCAGTAAAAATACTGCACGCAATCTGCGTAGTGGTTGGTTAATTTTCATGCGCAGGGCACCTCATAAATATTCTTCTTACTTTTCGACCGCCGCGCCACGGTGTTCCGGCCTTTTGGCAGCCCCAGGGTTACCGGTAATAGAATGGGCAGAATGAAGGGTTGCCTATGGGGCGCAAGTATAGCATAAATGGTTTCTGAATAAGCTTAAAGGGGATTAATCTGTAAGTAAATAGGATAAATGGGCTAGGTTCTTGCTTTACCGCGCGCTTTGCGAACATAGATAGGGTTGCTGTAAATCCAGCCGCGCAGCTTTCCTTGAAATTGCGTATAGGCTTCTATACGGTAAACCCCCGGCTCAACGGTGATGTAGGTGCAGGTTTGCTGGTTTTCCCAGGTCTGAATTTGTACCCCGTCTTTGATCAGCCTGGTTTGGGCAGGACCTGGCAGGCGTACCTGCAGAGTGACGCCGTTAGAAATGTTCAGCTCTTCCCCCATTTGGACCTTTGTTTCCTGGCCCTGGGCGGTAAAACGAAACCCGCGGGTGGAAGCAGGTAAATCATTACCGATGAAGGCGCGGCCGTGCTGCAGGGCAGTGTAGATATTTTGCCGGTCGTTTTCAAGCTCTCCCTTCAATGGGTTCTCGCAAAGTAGATGGGTATTGATGCAGCGAAAATGGAATTCGTAGGGAAACAATACTCTCTTCAACGGCCCCATGCTGGCAGGCATGGCGTGTGCATCTGAGCCGCCGACCGCTACCACTATCTTCCCGCTGGCCAGTAATTCGTCCCATCGCTTCAATGCGATGGAGGACGGTGCATGGGCGATGTGCTCGGGGTTATAAGCATAATATATCGCATGCAGCTTGTTTTTCAGCAGCGATTTGAACTCGGACATGTGGTTCCACAATTCGATGCCTGTGTACCCCTGGACATGCCAGTCCTCCCAGGAAATGTCAGTCTCTCCAAAAGCCGGCGCGGCAGGATCGTAGATATGCGCCAAAAACGAAAGACCGCCGGACTGGCGCACCGAATCGATCAAGAATTGCGGATCGTAAGCATTGGTTGCTAAATCCTTGTTGGCATTGAAAACCAGGAGGTGGTTTTTTTGCGGTTGGCGAGCCTGGTCGTGGATCTCTTCGCCGATGAGAAGTAGAACCTTCTTATCGCCTTCCTGATATACTTTTTCGACCCCGCTGACATACACATTGTGATCAGTGACGATGACGGCATCCAATCCGGCGCGCAATGCCGCCTGGGCGATCTCTGCATGGCTGGCATGGCCATCAGAATAATGGGTATGCATGTGGAGATTGATGACAACTTCGTGCATTGAGTCTCTAGATGATTTGACGGATAGCCAAACGAAAGGTATAATCCACCCTGCTTAATTACCAGGTTATACCAGCAGGAGGCTGTAGTGAAACTGTATCTCGATATCGCATTGATTATAACTTCTATTGCTTTGATTGCCAGTGTTATCTTGCAGAGCAAGGGCGCTGGCTTGGGTGGGTTGACCGGCGGCGACAGCAGCGGCTTTGTTACTGCACGGCGGGGTATTGAAAAAACACTGTTTCGCGTAACTATCGGTCTGAGTGTTTTATTCTTTGGCCTGGCGCTTGCCACCACCATTGTTACAGGGTAGTTAGAAAAGGTCGCACAAATCTCGAAAACACGCAAGCCTGGTAGTCCGTTAGATACACCTGGCGAGGGATGCTACCGGCAAGTGGTCGAATTGGTGCAGACCGACGGGAGCGTTGTTTAGAAGGCGTTTCACGGTCAAAGAGTGAAACGCCTTTATTAATCAATATTATGAAGAACCTACGCTGGCAATTAATTATCGTGGCTCTGGCTTTGGTTGCTATTGCAGCACTGCTACTAAGCCAGCAGCCGCAGCTTCTCCCGGGTAACGAACCTCAGGAAGCGCCATTAACTGGCGGCGTGTACACAGAAGCGCTCATCGGCTCTTATGGCAGGTTAAATCCTCTTTTGGATTTTTCTAACCAGGCGGATCGTGATATCAACCGGCTGCTTTTCAGCAGCCTGATTAAGTTTAGCGATCGCGGCTTACCCCAGGGAGACCTGGCTGATTCGTGGGGGATATCCCAGGATGGTAAGGTTTATAACTTTTCTATCCTATCCAATGCAAACTGGCACGACGGCCAGCCGGTGACTAGCGATGATGTTATCTTCACCATTGAGCTGATGCGCAGCGAAGACCTGCCTTTGAGTGACGATTTGCGTGCATTTTGGAAACAGGTGGAAGTAAAAGGCCTTGATGAGAAGACTTTACAGTTCCGCTTGCCCGAACCCTTTTCTCCATTTTTAGATTACCTTACATTTGGCATTTTGCCTGTTCACCGCCTGGGTGATACTTCTCCAGCAGACATAATTGATGCGAAGTTTAACCTGGCGCCGGTGGGCAGTGGTCCATTCCGTTTTTCTTCCTTGATGGTTGAAAACGGCCAGATTACCGGGGTTGTCCTTTCAAGGAATGAAGCTTACTATCGGGAAAACGCATTTCTAGAGCAGGTTGTCTTCAAGTATTATGACGACCAGGTTTCCGCTCTTTTTGCCCTGCAGCAAGGGGAAGTGATGGGCGTCAGCCAGTTGAGCGGCGATGCCTTGCGGGATGCGCTCAAATCCGACAATATGAATGTCTTTACCGGTCGTCTACCCATGCTGAATATGGTCTTTCTCAACCTGGATTTGCCTGAAAAAGCCTGGTTGCAGGATTTAACCATCCGGCGAGCGCTACTCATGGGGTTAAACCGCCAGTGGATGATTGATAAGATCCTGTCTGGACAGGGGATCATGGCACACAGCCCCGTTTTTCCTGAAAGCTGGGCATATTACGAAGGGGTAGAAAAGATCCCCTTTGACAGCCAGCAGGCAACCACCATGCTAAAGCGGGCGGGATACACGATCCCTGCTGAAGGCGGTTCGGTTCGTTCGAAGGATGGTGTATCTCTGATCCTGGAACTGGTTTATCCGGATCATGCGCCTTACCCGGAATTTGCCGAGAGAATCCGCTCCGATTGGGGAAACCTGGGTGTGGATGTCACGCTGGTGGGAGTTTCATCCGAAGAATTACTTGAAGATTATCTCAGACCGCGTGCGTACCAGGCTGCGCTGGTCGAATTGAATTTCTTTCGTTCGCCAGATCCAGACCCTTACCCGTTCTGGCACCAGGCGCAGGCTGCTGCCGGGCAAAATTATTCCCAATGGGATGACCGCCAGGCAAGCGAATATTTGGAACAGGCACGTGTGTCGGTTGATTTGAATGAGCGTACCCGAAGGTATCGCAATTTCCAGGTGCGTTTTGTTGGCGAGATGCCGGCGCTGCCGTTGTTTTACCCGGTTGCATCTTACGGTGTGTCCACCCAGGTCAAAGGCGTCAGCATGGGACCGCTGTATGATTTATCAGACCGCTTTGCCAATATCACCTCCTGGTACATTTTCAGCACAACCACTGGCGCGCTGCCGCAAGAAACCAGCGAGTCGGATACTGGGCCAACTGACGCGCCATAACTGGCTTTCTAGCGGCAATAAAAACAGCCGCTGATGACGATCCCAAACAAAGGAGAAATCCAATGAACCCTGTTCTCGAGCTGATCCATAAGAGGCGCTCTGTTCGCGTCTATGACCCAACCCCCATCTCGGACGAAGAAAAAGATGCCATTTTACAGGCAGCCATGCGTGCTCCAACCGCAGGAGCCATGATGTTGTACTCGATCATCGAAGTGGCTGACCTGGCCTTGAAGCAGCGGCTGGCTGAGACATGCGACCACCAGCCCTTTATCGCCAAGGCGCCCCTGGTCCTGCTGTTCCTGGCGGATTACCAGCGTTGGATGGATATGTTCAGCGCAGCAGGCTCCGCCACGCGCGCCGGTGAGCTGGGCATTCCCAACCGGCTGCCGGCTGAAGGCGACCTGGTGTTGGCATTGATGGATGCTTTGATTGCAGCCCAAACCGCCGTTCTGGCTGCAGAATCCCTGGGGATTGGTTCGTGTTATATCGGAGATGTTCTCGAAAACTGGGAGACCCACCAGGAGATGTTCAACCTGCCGCAGTACACCTTCCCGGCTGCCTTGCTGTGTTTTGGACGGCCTGCTGATCCCCCACCCGGTAAACTTATCCCGCGTTTTGATAAGCGGTTTATCGTTCACCAGGACTCCTACCAGCGTTTTGAAAAAGACCAGTTAAATGACGTTTTCTTGCCGTTTGGCTTTCCTTCTTTTGATCTGAAGGAATACAAAAATGGTGCACACAACCCGGTGCAGCATAACTACTTGCGCAAGTTCACTGCAGACTTCTCAAGGGAGATGAATCGTTCCACGGCGGTGATGATCCGCAAGTGGTGCGGTCAAAACGATCCATCTGAACAAGCATAAATCAATCAGGGGGTGCGGTTATAGATCAGGCGGTAGAGCGAAAAGATTTCATAGATACCGCGGATATAGGCGCGTGTCTCGCTATAGCGGATAATTTCCAGGAAAAGATCCGCATCATTTTGCGCCTGATCCAACCAGGCAGCTGAATTTCCCGGCCCGCCGTTGTAGGCTGCCAGTGCAGCATACATATCTCCGTCAAAGTTTTCGCGCTGTGTGTCCAGGTAATCGACGCCAAAAGTCAAAGATACGATGGGGGAGTACAGGTCTTCGGCGATGTAGTCATCAGGCCACCCCAGGTTTTTTTGGATATCCGCACCAGTGGCAGGGATGACCTGCATCAAGCCGCGGGCATCGGCTGATGAACGAACGAAGCCTTCAAACAGGCTTTCCTGGCGCACCACGCTGAACAAAAACAGGGGGTGAAAGGCGTACTTCTCTGCCAGTGGGAAGATGATATCTTTGTAGTAGGCGCCAAAGCGGATATGGTTGAAATATGCTGGTGCGCTCAAGGTGCCGGCATCATCCAAGGATGCCAGGGTGAGCACCTGGCGAGCGGTCATGATCGCCGAGCGATAGGCGTCATTTTCGATCAGGTAATTGAGCAAACGGTAGCTGAGCTCAGGATCATTTTGCACAGCCAGGCGTACCTGTTCATATTCTGCCCGTGCTTCGTCGTACAACCCCAGTGCCCAAAGCGCCGCTCCGCGCTGGATGCCACTGTCATATGCCAGTGCCCCCAGGTTGCTCAGGTCGGTTTCTTGGGGGATGTTGAATGTGGAGCGCATCCATTCATCTGCGCGCAGCCTTTCCGCAGCAAAATCGACACCTATGTCGTATGCCTCTGGTGGGGTAAAAGGCGCTCTACCGTGCAGGATATCTCTGGCACGCTCGCTGTAGTAGCCGGTTGGGTCGATGGTAGCAGTTTTCTCCCAGCCTTGCCGGGCAGCATCTGTATTGCCTTGTGCCAGGTGTGTCTTGGCGATCCAAAAATTGGCTAAAGAGCGGTCTTCCAGGGATACAGCCGTGGTTTCAAAGCGCATAAAGGCGGTCATTGCCGCGGCATAATTCCCCAGTCGGTAATGGGAAATTCCGCTCAGGAAGATTGAGCGCAAGGCAAATTCGTAGCTGGGATACAGGTTAAGTACACGCTCAAACCACTCGGCAGCTTGTTCCAAATTATTATCTCGTTCTGCAGCCAGGGCGGCATCGTAAAGGAATTCCGCTGCACGATCGTGGTTTGGAAATTTTTCTACAAATTCCATTAGACCCTGGGCTGCTTCGCTATTCTGGCCCAGGTAGGACCACTGCGTGATCGCTCGTTGGTTGTAAGCCTCAGCTCGATATTCGTGATCGGGTAGCTCCTGGATTAACTTATTCCAGTAATCGATGGCTTCTTCATAACCGCCAAGCGCACGTGTCGTCAGACCGAAGAAGTAATAAGCGGTTCCGGGGTCTGCCGGGTTGGATAGTAAATACCGGTTCAGAGCAGCCAGGGCTACACCGTATTGCCCGGCATAGTAATCGATCTTCCCGCGTGTCAACTCATCCACCTGAACGCCTGCATCAACCAGGGCTACCAGGCACAGATAGGCTTCATAGGCAGTTGGATAATTTGTGATGGCATCCATATAAGCTGCCTGCGCCTGTTCCAGGTTGCCCAGAGCAGTATAAGATTCGCCCTTGCGCAAATCAATTAATGCGCGTGTGTTGGCACTGCCAGTGCGCATGGAGGCGTCATCGTAGAGATGGATGGCGGTATCGTGGTCTCCGCCCAGGGCGTAGGACCTGGCAAGTTTCAGTTGTAAGTTAATGCTGTCCAGGGTGCTGGGGCTAGCCAGCGCGGCTTGAAAGTCCTGAGCTGCACCAAGATAATTCCCTGTGGCAAAAACAGCGTCGGCGCGTTTATTCAGAATATAGGCATCGATCACACCCGGTCGAAGCGCCAGGTACTGCTCGAATTCCGCTGCAGCCTGGATGAAGTTTTCCTGTTTTAGCATGAGCTCGCCCAGGAAGAAATGAGCCTCTGCCACTTGAGAGGCTTGTGGGTAATCAGTGATGATCCTTGTCAATTGCAGGGCTGCTTCATACTCTTTGCGCGCCATCAAGTTGGCTCGGCCCAATCCCAAAAGGGCAGCTGCCCGCATCTCTGCATCCTGACTCTGGTCGAACGCGTTCTGAAATTCTATGATTGCCGCCTGAGGGTCACCATTGAACAAGGCATGTTCTGCGCTGTGGATACGCGCCCCGGGTAAAGGAGTGGGGGTGGGCAGCGGCGTGGGCGTGATCGTGGACGTAGGCGTTGGCTCTGGGGTTAGGGTGAGGGTGGGTCGCTGGGTTGGGATCAACTCCAACGGGGAGGCGATGCGGCGCGAACAGGAAAGGGACGTGAGCAGAGCACCCAACAGGAGCAATAATCCCAGGCGTGTGGTTGTTTCCCTATTGAAAGTTCGGCGTCTCATTGTTGAGACTATAACCCAGGCTGGCGCAGGTGTCAATGCAGCACCAGGCGAGTAGCTGTTTTGTGCCTTTGACAAAGCCTGGCGAGCATGCTACACTTTTTGCGCTAGCAAGATACCCTCCCGGAGGATGACATGCGCACACTTGAATGGAACCCCGACTTTCAAACCTTACAGATGATTGACCAGCGGCTGCTGCCGGGTGAGTTCCGCCTGGTACAGCTCAGTGATACCCAGCAAGTGACCCAGGCGATACGTGAAATGGTGGTGCGCGGTGCGCCAGCCATTGGTGTGGCGGCAGCTTTTGGGCTGGCGCTGGCTGCCAGAAATTCCAAGGCGCGTGACCTTTTGACATTGCAGGCGGATGTGAAACAGGCGGCTGTGGAGCTTCAGTTAGCTCGTCCGACTGCAGTCAATTTGTCCTGGGCGCTGCGGCGGGTGCTACAAAAAACAGAGAGTTTTAACGGGACGGGAGATGAACTGCGCAAGCTTATCCTGGCGGAAGCGCAGGCAATCGCAGATGAGGATGTTGAAATCAACCGGCGTATGGCGCTGCATGGAGCTGCGCTGATTGAAGACGGTGATACGCTGATCCATCACTGCAACACCGGCGCGCTGGCAGCCGTGGATTGGGGAACAGCGCTCGGGGTGATCCGCATGGCGCACGAACAGGGCAAGCGCGTCCATGTTTTGGTGGATGAAACCCGGCCCCGCCTGCAAGGAGCGCGCCTGACCGCCTGGGAGCTGGGAAATTATGGTATCCCGTATGAAATCATCACTGACAACGCCGCCGGATACCATCTGTCTTCTGGGGTGGTGCAAAAAGTCTTGTTTGGGGCGGATCGGGTGGCTGCGAATGGAGATGTAGCCAATAAGATCGGGACATATATGTTGGCATTGGCGGCGAATGACAACCACATCCCGGTTTACGCAGTTGTGCCGACCTCGACGATCGATCTGTCGCTGGCGCACGGGGGGCTGATCCCAGTCGAGCAGCGCTCTGAACAAGAAGTATTGGATATCCAAATCGATGGCAAACCTGTGCATCCGGCAAACGCCAGGGCGCGCAACCCGGCATTTGATATCACGCCACAGCGCTTGATCTCCGCCTGGGTCACGGAACACGGTGTGATTAAGCCGCCCTTCTCTGAAAACATGAGACAACAAATCACACCAAAATCGCTCTAGGCTCACGATTTCGAGAAATATTTGGTAGAATAAATGTTTGCGCCTGGGTTTCTGCAGGTAGAAATATATTGCTTGGGAATCTTGCGAATGAAAATCCTTCTAACCGGTTCTGTGGCTTACGATTACTTGATGACCTTCCCGGGTTATTTTAAGGATCACTTTCTGCCAGATCGCCTGGATTCTATCAGCCTCTCCTTTTTGGTTGAGTCGATGATCAGGCTGCGCGGTGGTATTGCACCCAATATCGCCTACACCCTGGCTTTGCTGGGTGAAAGGCCTCGCCTTTGGGCGGCGGTTGGTGAAGACTTCGAAGAATACCGCGCCTGGTTGGAGAGCAAAGGAGTGGAGACATCCGGAGCGCGCGTGATCCCGGGTGTGTATACCGCTTCCTTTTTTGTGAACACCGACCGTGCCAATGCCCAAATCGCCAGTTTTTACCCCGGCGCCATGGCGCACGCTGCAGAATTGTCCTTGCTGCAGTTGGGGGATTTCAGACCTGACCTGGTGATGATTTCGCCCAATGATCCTGGCGCTATGATCCAATATGTAAAGGAATGCCAGCAGTCAGGCTTGCCTTACATTTACGATCCCAGCCAGCAAATCGTCCGGCTTACCGGAGCGGATCTGCAAGAAGGGATCCAGGGGGCGTATGCCTTGTTTGTCAACGATTATGAAGCCGCGCTGGTAGAGAAGATGACCGGATGGGATTTGCAGAAAACCCTGGAGGTCAACCCGAACATTATGCTGGTGATTACGCGCGGCGAACAGGGGGCGGATATTTATACCGCCAGCCAGGTCGTTCACGTGCCGGTTGCCCCGCCTGAGGAAATTGTGGACCCAACCGGCGTTGGGGATGCTTTTCGCGGCGGTTTCCTCACCGGTTTGAGCAACGGGATGGAACTGATCACATGCGGCCGGATGGGCGCCCTGGCGGCTA
Source organism: uncultured Anaerolineaceae bacterium (assembly GCA_964614855.1). Classification (GTDB taxonomy): domain Bacteria; phylum Chloroflexota; class Anaerolineae; order Anaerolineales; family UBA4823; genus CAWJHE01. The sequence goes on from CAZTMX010000001.1 coordinate 16,184, forward strand.
CCTACTGCCTGGAAAGGCGCGGCCCGCAGGGTCACACCTATTCGGTGCAAGAATTTCTGGCGCGCTACCAGCAAATATTTGGTGACAGTGGAAAACTGGATTTCTTGAATCACACATCGCAGGCAAGGGCGACATCTTACTAAGAAAAACCCGAGCCTGATCATTGATCAAACTAACTTGACCTGGAGAATATAAATGGAAAATTTTGATATCAAAGACCCCAAGCAGGCCGAAGGCGGGCGCCGGCGTATTGAATGGGCGGAAAGAGAAATGCCTGTTCTGCGTCTGATCCGCGAACGGTTTGCCAAGGAACGCCCTCTGCAAGGGTTGCGTGTAGCTGCCTGTTTGCATGTCACCACTGAAACTGCCAACTTGATGAACACCCTGCACCTTGGCGGCGCAGATGTGGTGTTGACGGCTTCTAATCCGCTATCTACCCAGGATGATGTGGCTGCTTCGCTGGTGAACCATTATGAAATCCCGACTTATGCCATCAAGGGCGAAGATAACGTGACTTACTACAAGCACATCCGGGCTGCGCTGGATCACAATCCGCACATGACCATGGATGACGGTGCTGACCTGGTCGGCACCCTGCACAAGGAACGGCGCGACCAGCTGCCTTCGATCGTGGGCGGCACCGAAGAGACCACTACCGGGGTCATACGCCTGCGCGCCATGGCGGCTGATGGGGCGCTTTCCTTCCCGGTGATCGCAGTCAATGATGCGATGACCAAGCACTTCTTCGACAACCGCTACGGGACCGGTCAATCCACCATCGACGGCATCGTGCGCGCTACCAATGTGCTCCTGGCAGGCAAGGTGTTTGTCATCGCCGGGTATGGTTGGTGTGGGCGTGGGCTTGCCATGCGCGCCCGCGGCATGGGCGCCAATGTGGTCGTCACTGAAGTTGATCCACTCCCCGCCCTGGAGGCAGTGATGGATGGTTTCCGTGTGATGCCCATGGTAGAAGCGGCAGCTATCGGCGATATCTTCGTCACCGTAACCGGAGATCTCAACGTGCTGGATGTGCATCATTTTGAGGTGATGAAAGATGGGGCGATTGTCTCCAATTCTGGTCACTTTAACGTGGAAATCAATATTCCAGGTCTGGAGAAAATGGCGGTTGAGAAACGCCTTGTGCGCCCATTTGTGGACCAATATTTGCTGTCTGATGGGCGGCGCATTAACCTGTTAGGCGAAGGTCGTTTGATTAACCTGGCCGCAGCCGAAGGGCACCCGGCAAGCGTGATGGATATGTCATTTGCCAACCAGGCTTTGAGCCTGGAATATATGGCGCGCCACGCTGGTGAGCTGGAGAAGAAGGTATACAGCGTTCCTGTTGCGATTGACAATGAAATTGCACGGCTGAAATTAAACGCCATGAACGTCAAACTGGATGTGCTCACCCCCGAGCAGGTGGCTTATCTAAATTCCTGGGAAGAAGGCACCTAAACCGTCTTTCGACCTAAAAAAACAGGGCTGAGAAATTTTCTCAGCCCTGTTTTGCTCTCTAAGCTTCGTCTTCGTTTATCTCGCTGTCATCTCCTGCGCTGAATGCCAGGGGTAATTCTCCGCTCAAAGCTTGCTGGCGGATCGCCAATTCGATCTCTTCCGCCAGGTCGGTGTTCTGCTTTAAGAAATCTTTGGAATTTTCGCGACCCTGACCCAGGCGGATATCACCGTACGAATAGAAGGAGCCGCGCTTGGTGACGATATCCAGGTTGGTTGCCAGGTCCAGCAGGTCGCCGGCTTTTGAGATGCCTTCATTGTACATGATGTCAAACTCGGCTGTACGGAAGGGCGGGGCGACCTTGTTTTTGACCACGCGTACCCGGGTGCGGCTGCCGATGACATCCGCGCCCAGCTTGATGGACTGGATACGACGTACGTCCAATCGCACAGATGCATAAAATTTGAGTGCCATACCACCGGTAGTCGTTTCGGGGTTGCCGAATACAACACCGATCTTCTGGCGTAACTGGTTGGTGAAAACTACCGCTGTGTTGGTTTGTTTAATCACACCGGAGAGCTTGCGTAGCGCCTGCGACATCAGGCGTGCCTGCATCCCCATGGGCGAGTCACCCATATCGCCTTCGATCTCAGCCCGCGGTACCAATGCTGCCACAGAATCGATTACGATCACTTCCACTGCACCCGAGCGGACAAGCGTTTCTGCAATCTCCAACGCCTGCTCGCCGGTATCCGGTTGTGAGATCAACAGGCTCTCCACCTGTACCCCGCAGCGAGCGGCATACATTGGGTCTAGCGCATGCTCCATGTCAATATAGGCGCATGTCCCACCCAACCGCTGGGCTTCTGCAACGATGTGTTGGCAAATGGTGGTCTTGCCGGAGGATTCCGGTCCGTAAATTTCGGTGATGCGGCCGCGCGGGATGCCTCCCACACCCAGGGCGATATCCAGAGATAAAGCGCCGGTGGGGATGGCTTCGACCACCAGGTGGTGCGCTTCGCCCAGGCGCATAATCGAGCCGTCACCGTAGCGTTTTGCGATATCGCTGAGCGCTTTGTCCAGGGCTACCTGGCGGTTGCTGTCTATTTCTTGTGCTTGGGGGTTGCTTTTCTTGGCCATGCTCGCTTGCTCCTTAAAGCAATTTCTGGTTGATATGATAGCGGTAAGTACTGGAATTGAATAGGAACTCAGGTGCAAACCTGCCAGCTAAAAATCTGGTCTGAATTAATTTTAGCACAAGCGTTCTACTTGTCAAGGGTATGCCGGTCATTCGATATCCTCAAAACCGGATTTTGCCAGTTGGTAGTACACCTTTTGTTCGGCTAGTAAGCTTTCGTGGGTTCCCTGTTCGACAATCCGGCCATCTTCAATGACCAGGATGCGGTCTGCGTTGGCGACTGTAGAAAGACGGTGGGCAATGACAAAGGCAGTGCGCCCTTTTAGCAAACGAGCCAGGGCAGCCTGGATCACCCTTTCGGTCTGTGTGTCCACACTGGATGTGGCTTCATCCAGGATCAGGATGCGGGGGTCAGCCAGCAAAGCCCTGGCAAAAGAGATCAGCTGTCTTTGACCCACAGATAGCACCACGCCTCCTTCTTCCACGGAGGTTTGATACCCTTTTGGCAAACGCATAATGAAATCATGGGCGCCAACCGCTTGTGCTGCCTGTAGGACTTCTTCATCGCTGGCATCCAGGCGTCCGAAACGGATGTTTTCCATCACACTACCGGAAAACAGAAATGGGTCCTGTAAGACGATGCCCATCTGGCTGCGCAGGCTGTTTTGGGTCACCTTGCGCAGATCAAATCCGTCAATTTTTATAGCGCCTTGCGTAGGATCGTGGAAACGGCTTACCAATTTGACCAGGGTGGATTTTCCTGCACCAGTCCTACCCACCAGGGCGATGGTTTCTCCTGGTTGTACGTTCAGGTTGATCTCTGACAGGACAGGAGTGGGATCGTCCGAATAGTGGAAGGACATTTGATCGAATTGTACTTCCCCTCGAAGATACGGGAGATCCACAGCATTGGGGTCATCGACTACCTCAGCAGGTGTATCCATTAGCGCCAGGATGCGCTCACCGCTGGCCATGGTGGACTGGAAGGCATCGTAGCGCTGGCTGAGATCTCGGATAGGCTCGAAAATTCGCTCGATATATAAAATGAAGGCGATGAGCAAACCCGGGGTAATGGCGGCTGCAGAATCTGTGCTCAACACTGCACGCCCGCCCACCCACACTACCAGGGCAATGGAAATAGCGCCCATCAAGTCAAAAGATGCCGGGAAAGCTGCGGCTATGCGAGCAGCTTTCAGGCTTGTTGCTTTGTTGTTCTGATTCACCTGGTCGCGAAAGTCTGTGTAATTCTTTTCCTGGCGAGAAAACGCCTGAACGACCCGCACGCCGTTGATATTCTCGGCCAGAACGGAATTGACCCAACTGATCGCCTGGCGCACCAATCTGTAGTTCCGCCTGGCTCTGCGGCGAAACGCAACGGTGATACCTATCATCAGGGGTAATACACTAAAGGCGATCAGTGACAACCTGGTATCCAGCACTAGCATTGTGATTAGAGTACCGATCACAACAAACAAATCCCTGACAATGGCCAATAATGCCCAGGTGATAAACTCGCGCAAGACCTCTACATCATTGATTACACGGGTGATGATGCGCCCGACGCTGTAGCGGTTATAGAAACTAAGCGAAAGCTTTTGCAGATGGGCAAACAACTGCTCACGTACATCGAAAATGATGCCCTGCCCGACGCGTGCCATGATATTTACGCGTGAGAAAATCGATACCCATTGCACGGATATGGCAAGGATATACAGAAGCACCGACTGGAGCAAGATATCCATGGAGCCGTTGCGTAAACCAGAGTCGACCGCCACTTTTAACAAATATGGGCCGGCAATGGCAGCGACAGAATTTAACAACATCAACAAGATGGAGAACCACAAGCTTGCCTTATAAGGGATCAGGAATTTAACCAGGCGAGCAATGGTTTGTTTATCAAAACCCTTCATCGGTGCGTCATCCAGAGGGGCGGGGCTGCTGGTCATACTTCCCCCTCTTCGAACTCTTTTGGCGCGCGGCGAACCGGGTTTAGTTCAACTTCCTGGACATCTGGGGTCCTTTCGAAAAACTTCTCCTGGTCTTGCAGTTGTAATTCGTAAATTTCTCGGTATAACCCACCCTGGCGCAGTAAATCATTATGCTGGCCGCGTTCGATGATGCGCCCATTTTGCATGACCAGGATAAGATCTGCACGGCGCACAGTGCTCAGACGGTGGGCAATGACAAACGTGGTGCGTCCTTCCATCAACCGGTCCAGTGCCTGTTGGATCAGGCGCTCGGTTTCGCTATCCACACTGGAAGTGGAATCGTCCAGGATCAGGATGCGGGGGTCCATCAACAATGCCCTGGCGATGGCAATGCGCTGCCGCTGACCGCCCGAAAGGGTCACTCCTCGCTCGCCGACAACAGTTTGGTAGCCCTGGGGTAAGTTCAGGATAAATTGGTGTGCCTGGGCAGCCCTGGCCACCGTTTCAATCTCCTCCTGGCTGGCGTTGGGACGACCGTAAGCGATGTTTTCGGCAATGGTGGCAGAAAAGAGCAGAGAGGTCTGCAGCACGATACCGATCTGCTTACGCAGGCTATCCAGTTCCACCTGGCGCACGTCGATCCCGTCGACCTTTACGCTGCCTTTGCTGGCCTCATAAAATCGCGGGATCAGGTTGACCAGTGATGTTTTGCCAGATCCGGTGGTGCCGATCAACGCTATGACCTGGTTTGGCTCCACATCAACATCGATATCTTCCAACGCTGGCGCCACCTGGTTTTCATAACGAAAACACACGTTTTCGAAAGAAATTCGCCCCTGGAGAGGTGGTAATTTCATAGCACCCGGCTGGTTTTTGATCTCAGGCTCCAAATCCAGGATTTCAAGGTTTCGCTTCAACCCGGCAACAGCTTCTCCGGCAGCATTGACCAACCAGGTAAGTTGTTGTGCCGGGGCTGCCAGCAACGCCAGGTAGCTATTGAAGGCGATCACTTCTCCGATGCTCATTTCACCGCGCAGCACCATTTGCCCCCCAAACCATAAGATCAGAATCGTACCCAAAGAGACCAGAAAGTGGGTCGTGGGCATGACTTTTGCAAAGGTGGTGATCACTCTCATGCGGGCTTTGTATAAAATCGTGTTGATATTTGTGAAACGCTGTTTTTCGTGGGGTTCACGAGCAAACGCTCTGACGACCTGGACCCCACTGACGTTTTCTTGTAAGCGGGCGGATAACTCGCCCAAGGCGATGTCGACATCAAAGAAATAATGGCTGATTTTCTGACCGAAATTCGTGGTCAGCAGTACTAATGGGATCATGGGCAGCATGGCAATGGCTGCCAGCCGGGCGTTTTGGGTAAACAGGATAGTTGAAATTCCTACGGTTAAGAAGCCAATGCGCAGCATTTCGATCATACCAAACCCGGTAAAACGTTCTATGGCGCGTACATCTTCGATAACCCTGCTGATGATTTGCCCAGTTTGTGCATGGTCGTGAAATGTAAATGGCAGGTGTTGGATGTGGTTGTACAGCTTATTGCGCAGATCAAATCCGGTGTGCGCGGCGATCCATTCGCCTAAGTAGCGCTGGCTGAAGATCAGACCCGCTCGCAAAAATCCCAAACCCAGGATAACCAGGGCAGCCTGGATCAAGAAAAATGTATGGTTCTGTGCCAGCCCATAATCAATCACCTGCTGTAGGATGGCAGGAAAAGTCATCTGAACTGCGGTTAGCGCCAGGGTAGCAAAAAATGCAAGGATGACCTGTAACCGGTAGGGTTTCAGAAGAGGGGCCAGGCGTAAGAGTTCTTTCATCACGAATTCTTCAACCCGGCGGATCAGGATTGCGTTTCTAAGTGAAAAACAACCTGCTTGTTATCCACGACCAGCCGCTCTAATTCTGTTAATGTTTCGCTCTCGGCTTCCGGCAGGGAAGCGAAAAAAAGCATGGCCTGCAAGCTGTAATCCCCCGCGCCAATATCACCGCGCAGGTGCATGTTGACTTCCATTTTGCGGCTCATGCTCTCCAGAATGCTGGTTGATGTGCTGACTGCACCCTGGGGGTTCAGGATAGTCAGTTCTACGCTTGGACGTTGTTGGGTTGGATCGACTTCAAGGTATACTTTGATACGCCTGCCGTCCGGCCAGGGTTCGCAGCGCAGATCGCGAATGCGAACATCTTCCGGAGGCAGGCGGGTTTCGTTGGGGTCATCGAAAAAGAATTCCATGGGGTAACCTCTCGAAAGGAGATTATACCCCTGGAAGGGGGAAAATTCTACAACCCAGCCATATACGCCAGCCCAACGGTTCCGGGACCGGCATGGGTGCCGATTACTGGGCTGACCTCTGAGACGATATTTTCAATTGAATGGAACCTTTCACGGGCGAGTGACAGAACTTCTTCAGCTTCAACCGGTGCATTGGCGTGCAAAGTTGCCAGGTGCACCGGAGTTTTTCCTGCGATACGTTCTTCGATCAGGTCCAACAGCCGCTCGAACGATTTTTTGCGCGTGCGCACTTTATCGACCGCTTCGATGCGCCCATTCGCAAGCTCCAAGATGGGTTTGATATTCAACGCCGTGCCCAGGAAGCGGTTGGCGCTGCCGATACGACCACCGCGATGTAAAAACTCCAGGGTATCCACGGCAAACACCACACCGGTATTCTGGCGGGCGCGGGCGGCAATGGCCATGCATTCTTGCATGTCTGCGCCTTTCTGAATGGCTTTGGCAACCTGCAGCACCTGGAAGCCCATCGCCATGGCTGTGGATTGGGTGTCGAAAATTTCAATTTCTGCCTCTGGATAATGGGTGCGTGCTTGCATGGCCGAGACCATGGTGCCTGACAGGGCTGATGAAATGGTCATGGTGAGAATTTGGTAATCCTGCGCCAGAAGCTCTGAGTAAATTTTCATAAATGCAGCAGGCGTCGCTTGTGAAGTACTGGGCATAGTTTTTGCATTTTTCAAGCGGTCGTAAAACTCCCCGGGTTGGATATCCACACCGTCTTCATAGGTCTTGTCTCCCCAGATCAAGACAAGCGGAGCGATATGAAGTTGATATTTCTCTACGAAACCCCTGGGAAAATTGGCAGTGCTGTCTGTAACGAGAGCGATCTTTTCAGCCATAGTATCTCCATTAATCATACAAGGATAATTGCAGCGCGTTGAATTAGAATATATAGATTGATCTGTCCGCGCTTACTTCTGATAACAACCCCAGGAAAAACGAATGGTTACGGGTTTGAGGAAAGAAAACCCCATCCATTCTTGATAGTTTCATTAAAAGGAAAGCCAGAAGGTCTTGACCATTACAGGCTTACAGGCTAAAATGCAGTGCTATGTTTGAGAACCTGACACAGCGGTTAGAGGATGTATTTAAAGGGTTGCGGCGACGCGGCAAGTTAAATGAATCCGATGTTGACGCGGCGATGCGCGAGGTACGCCTGGCGCTGCTCGAAGCCGATGTCAATTACGGCGTGGTTAAGGATTTTGTTTCTCGGGTGAGAGAGCGAGCCGTGGGGCACGAAGTCTCAAAAGCCCTGAACCCAGGCCAACAGGTCGTGAAAATCGTCAACGAGGAATTGGTCAATACCCTCGGACCGGCGGATCGTTTGAACCTGGCAGGCCCGAAACCGCGCACCATAATGTTGGTTGGTTTGCAAGGTGCGGGTAAAACCACCTATGCCGGCAAGCTGGCGCGCCTGCTGCGCTCACAGGGCGAGCGAGTGATGCTGGTTGCCTGCGACCCGTACCGGCCGGCGGCTGTAAAACAGCTGGAGACCTTGGGTGAGCGCTTGAATGTGCCGGTGGAATACCAGGCCGGGTTGGCGCCGCCAAAGCTGGCAAAACAGGCAGTCGATAAGGCGCAAAAGGGTGGTTTCACCATTGTCATTCTGGATACAGCGGGCCGTTCGCAGCTTGACCAGGGGTTGATGGATGAGCTGCAAGCCATTCGCAGCAACACCAACCCGGCTGAAGTTTTGCTGGTGGTGGATGCGATGATCGGTCAGGAATCGGTGAACGTTGCCAAGGGTTTCCGCGAGGTCATCCCACTAACCGGTTTAATCCTGACCAAGATGGACGGCGACGCGCGCGGCGGGGCTGCGATCTCCATTCGTGCTGTCACTGGGGTGCCGATTAAATTCCTGGGCACCGGCGAGGCGTTGGATGCCATCGAGGCCTATGATCCCGGCCGGCTTTCTGGGCGCATCCTGGGGATGGGCGATCTGCTCGGCTTGATCGAAAAAGCCGAAGCGGCTTACGATGAAAAAACAGCCCGCGAGCAGGCCGAAAAGATGGTGTCTGGCGAGTTTTCCTTGCAGGATTTTGCAGACCAATTGCGCCAATTGCGAAAAATGGGTCCGCTTGGGCAAATTATGGAAATGCTGCCGGGTGGAATGGGGCAGATGGCAAAGCAAATATCCCCACAGGATGCAGAACGCCAGTTGAAAATGACCGAAGCCATCATCAATTCGATGACCCGTGAAGAACGCATGCGTCCGGATGTTCTCAACGGTGCACGCCGCAGGCGCATTGCCCGCGGTTCAGGAACAGATGTACAGGATGTCAATCGCTTAATGAAGCAATTCCGCGATGCCCAACGCCTGTTCAAAACTTTTAAGAAATCTGGCAAGCGCGGTTTGCCGCGCATGTTTGGTTAGCTCCGCAGGGCAGCCGGCGGTTGTGTGCGATCCCTTCCGCGCCCCTCTACCCCGCCCAAGCCCGGCAGCGAAAATTACTTAGAATAACTATTGTTTGATTAGAAGGAGAGTAGTCTTATGGTTCGCATTCGTCTGCGCCGGGTTGGCGCAAAAGGTCAGCCGAGTTATCGCATTGTGGCAATTGAAAAAGAAGCACAACGTGATGGTCGCCCGGCCGAATTTCTCGGTTTCTATAATCCTCGCACAAACCCCGCCACGATAACACTGGAAGAGGAGCGTATTTATGTTTGGCTCAGCAACGGCGCTCAGCCCAGCGAGTCAGCCGCCCAGGTATTAAAAGCTGCTGGTTTGATGGACCGTTACGCACGTTTCAAACAAGGCGAGGATCTCGAGGCATTGGTTGCAGAGGCAAAGGCTGCCGAGCAGGCGCGCAATATCAGCGCAAAAACGGAAACCGTAAAAGCCCGCCAGGCAAGCAAATAAAGATCGCCGCCACCCGAACGGAGGCAGGTCATGAAAGAACTTATTGAGTACATCACCAGGTCCCTGGTAGATGATCCCACTCAGGTACGTATCACCCAGGCTCGCCGTGGTTCGCAAGTGACGATAGAGCTACGCGTTGCCAAAGAGGATATGGGCCGGGTAATTGGCCGGAGCGGCCGGGTTGCCAGCGCCATGCGCAACTTATTGCGCGTGGCTGCCGGGCAAGAGAATAAACGCGTCACCCTGGAAATCATCGAACCCGAATGAACCAGGCCGTTGTTTCCGGTGGAATTGATGAAACTGAGGGCTCGCCTGCTCCAGGCGAGCCCTTGTTCCTGGTGGTAGGGAAAATTCACCGCCCGCATGGTGTAAAGGGGGATGTGATCATGGAAGTGATCACTGACTTCCCGGAACGTCTGCGTGTGGGCACCGTTGTGTATGTTGGAGATCAGCATACCCCAATGGTGATACGCGGACGGCGCAAATCCAATACATCCTTGCTGATCAACTTCAATGAATACAAAGATCCGGAAAGCGCGGCTGTGCTGAGAAATCAACTGGTCTATGTGCGAGCCGATGACCGGCCGGCATTACCAGAGGGCGAATATTACCTGCACCAGTTATTAGGGCTGCAGGTGATCAGTGAGGAAGGCCAGGTTCTAGGGAAACTGGTTCAAATCCTGGAAACTGGGGCGAATGATGTGTATATTGTCCGGCCTGAAACTGGCGTTGAAGTCCTGCTCCCCGCTATTCCGGATGTGATCAAGAAGGTGGAGTTGGATGCCGGTAGAATGGTTGTCCATTTGTTACCTGGATTACTGACAGAATAACCAGCCGTGGAAAATTCTAAACAAAACTGGGTGGGTTTCAACCTGGTTAAGGGGATAGGCCCTGCCCGCTTAAGAGCTTTGTTGGAATATTTTGGGGACATTGGCAGCGCCTGGCATGTCACGCGCCGCCAGTTGGAAGCTTGTGGTTTACAAGAAAAGCTCATCGATGCCCTGGAGCAAACCCGCCAGGCTGGTGTATTGCAAAAGACCTGGGAGGCGATAGAAAACCAGGACATCCAGGTACTCACCTGGGATGACCTGGATTACCCCGATCGCCTGAGAGAAATCGATCAATCCCCACCGGTTCTCTATGTGCGCGGCAAGCTAGGCCAGGAAGATTTTCCTTCCATTGCGATTGTGGGTACCCGGCGGATCACCCAATATGGACGCCAGGTGGCGCGTGAGCTGGCTAGCGAGCTGGGGCGCAGTGGTTTTACGGTGGTCAGCGGCCTGGCCAGGGGGGTGGATGCGGTGGCTCACCAGGCTGCCCTGGAGGCCGGCGGGCGGTCCATCGCCGTCCTGGGCAGCGGGGTGGATGTGATCTATCCACCGGAAAACCGCCGCCTGGCAGAGCAGATGATTACCAACGGCGCTGTTGTCAGCGATTATCCACCCGGCACACAACCCGAAGCAATGAACTTCCCCCCGCGCAACCGTATCATTTCTGCTTTGGCGCACGCGGTTGTAGTGGTTGAAGCGGGAGAAAAAAGTGGAGCGCTGATAACCGCTGCCTTTGCTGCCGACCAGGGTCGAGAGGTATTTGCCGTACCTGGTTATTTATACGCACCCTCATCGCTTGGGCCAAACCGGCTGATCCAGCAAGGCGCGCATATCTTTTTGGGTGTTCAGGACTTGCTGGCGACGATGAATTTCGGCGAGTTTGCTCAGCGTGTAAAATCCCGCACGGTTTTGCCTGCGGATGCAACCGAAGCAACCTTGTTCGCCTTGCTCGGGCATGAACCCCTGCATATCGATGAATTGCGCGCCCAATCCGGCATGGCGGTCGAGACAGTGTCTGCAGCGCTGACAATGATGGAACTAAAGGGACTGGTACGCCAGGTGGGCTCCATGCGGTATGTGGCTGTCTTTGAGCCAGGGGCAGAATATAAAGTCTAATCCCCCATTTTCCCCGCCCGGGTGTTGGATGGGTTGCCAGGAGTAAGCGATGGATCATTATTACGCAGTCATTATGGCTGGGGGCGGTGGGACAAGGCTGTGGCCTTTATCCCGCAAGACGCGCCCCAAACAGATGTTAAGCCTCTTTGATGAACATACCCTTTTCCAGACCTCTGTTTTACGCCTGGAGGGTCTTTTTCACCCCAACCAGATTTACGTGGTCACCGTAGCAGACCAGGCGGAAGAATTGCGCGCCCAGGCACCGGAAATCCCGCTGGAAAATTTCCTGCTTGAGCCGCAACCGCGCGGCACCGCTTCGGTGGTGGGGTATGCTGCCGTGGTCTTGCAGCAGCGCGACCCTCTAGCAGTGATGGCTGTGTTAACTGCAGATCACTTTATCAAGGATGAGCCGCGCTTTCGCCATCTTCTGGAAGTGGCGCAGGATGTGGCGCAAGCTGGCAACCTGGTGACTCTGGGGATTGAACCTACTTTCCCTTCCACCGGTTTCGGTTATATCCAGCAGGGTGAGAGCCTGGGTCGTTTCCAGGATTTGGAAGCGTTTCGCGTCGTGCGTTTCAAAGAAAAACCGCAGGAAGCCCAAGCTAGCGAAATGTTACTCAGTGGCGATCATGCCTGGAATTCTGGTATGTTTGTTTGGCAAGTCAAGGATATCCTGGCGGAGTTTGAACGCCAGATGCCTGACCTGTTTGCATCTTTGCAGAAAATTCAAGCCACCTGGGGCAGTGAAACTGCCCAACAGGTGGTTTGCGACGAGTGGCAGCGCCTGGTCAGCGAAACGATCGATTACGGTATCATGGAGCGCGCGCGACAGGTGGCAGTCATCCCTGCTGCCGGTCTTGGTTGGAGTGATGTGGGCAGTTGGGATTCGCTGTATGAATTGCTTCCAGGCGATGATTGTGGAAATATTGTTATGGGCGGCGCTCACATTGGGCTGGATACTCATCACTCTCTTGTGTATGTCAATCAAGAACACCGCTTGATCGTTACGATTGGCGTGGATGACCTGGTATTGGTAGATACAGGCGATGTGCTCCTGGTTTGCCGCAAAGACCAGGCGCAGCGTGTACGGCAAGTGGTCAACCAGCTAAAACAAGAAGGAAAAGAATACCTTTAATCTCTATTAGAATCAATAAGGAGGGCTTATCCCTTGGAAGCTTATTGTGTAAAGTGCAAAACGAAACGAGAAATGCAAGAACCAGTGCCGGTTTTTACCGGCAACGGCACCCCAGCCACGCGCGGGGTCTGTCCTGAATGCGGCACGTCCATGTACCGCATGGGGAACACGCCGGAACATGCAGACCTGACACCGCAGGAAAAAGCCGAGCGTACCCCCAAACGCACGGGAAAATTGGTGATTGTCGAATCGCCAGCCAAGGCTCGCACAGTGGGACGCTTCCTTGGCAAAGACTATACGGTCAAAGCTTCTGTGGGACATGTACGTGATCTGCTGCGCTCGCAGCTTTCCGTCGATACCGAGCATGATTTTGCGCCAAAGTATCGTGTCCCCAATGAAAAACGACCGGTTGTGAAGGAATTGAAAGCCCTGGCGAAAAAATCGGCGGAAGTGTACCTGGCTACCGACCCCGATCGCGAAGGCGAGGCAATCGCCTGGCACTTGCTGGAATCGGCAGAAATCAATCCGGTAACAGCAAAACGGGTTGTGTTTCACGAAATTACCGAACCTGCGATTGCAGAGGCGTTTTCCCATTCGCGCGAGATTGACATGGACCTGGTTTACGCCCAACAGGCGCGGCGTATCCTAGACCGGCTGGTGGGGTACAATCTCAGCCCGCTGCTGTGGCGCAAGGTGCGCAGCCGTTTATCGGCAGGGCGGGTACAGTCCGTAGCCTTGAGATTGATTGTCGAGCGAGAGCGGGAGATCGACGCCTTTGTACCGGTCGAATACTGGAGTGTCGATGCGGAACTGCTGCCCGAGGGCGGCAAGCAGAGCTTCCTGGCGCGGCTGACGCGCGTTGACGAAGTCGAACCGGTGTTGAACAGCGAAGCCGTCGTCCAACCCTTGTTGGTTGATTTGGAGAAAGCGGCTTTTGCTATCGCAAAGCTTACGCGCCGGGAACGAAAACGCAGCCCCGCAGCGCCATTTACCACCAGCACCCTGCAGCAGGAAGCCTCCCGCCGCCTGGGGTATACCGCACGCCGCACCATGGCGCTGGCACAGCAGCTTTACGAAGGCATCGATATCGGTCAAGGCGGTGCAGTGGGTCTGATCACCTATATGCGTACTGATTCGACCAATGTCGCAGAACTGGCACAGGAAGATGCCCGCCAGTTTGTTTTGGAGCGCTACGGGCAAAAGTTCCTGCCAGCCCAGCCGCCAAAGTACAAGACAAAAGCACGCGGTGCGCAAGAAGCGCACGAAGCCGTCCGTCCGACCTCTGTTCTGCGCCAACCAGATTCCCTGAAAGATTTCCTGAACCGCGACCAATACCGCCTGTACCAGCTGATCTGGAAACGGTTTGTTGCCTCCCAGATGTCCCCTGCAATTTATGATACGCTGTCGGTGGATATCAGCGGAAAGACGGATGCGCATAGCTATATACTGCATGCGGCAGGTTCGACGGTGCTCTTCCAGGGTTTCTTGATCGTGTACGAAGAGATGCGCGATGAAGACCAAAAGACAGGCGAAGAAGATGAAACACGCATCCCTTCTGGCCTGGTGGAGGGGCAGGTGCAAAAATTGCTGCGCTTGCTGCCAGAACAGCATTTTACCCAACCCCCGCCGCGCTATACTGAGGCTTCTTTGGTGCGCACACTGGAGGAAAACGGCATTGGACGACCCTCAACGTATGCGCCGATCCTGGGAACCATCCAGCAGCGCGGCTATGTGGTGCGCGATGGAAAGAAACTGATCCCTACCGAGACGGGTATCCTGGTGAATGATATCCTGATTGAGCATTTCCCCGATATCCTGGATGTGGGTTTTACCGCATCAATGGAAAATGAACTCGACCGGGTTGCTGCAGGCGACCAGGATTGGGTGAAGGTGATGCACGAATTTTACGGCCCCTTTGCGCAGAGTGTTGCCCTGGCCGAGGAGCGCATCCCGGAACAAAACCTTGGCCCAGAACCTATCGGCAGGGCTTGCCCGGATTGCGGGCATGAGCTGGTGATCCGCTGGGGGCGTTACGGAAAATTTATCAGCTGCAGCAATTTCCCCGATTGCCGCTACACCGAAGCCTGGCTGGAGAAGATCGGTGTGAACTGCCCCAAGGATGACGGGGAAATTGTCATCCGCAAAACACGTAAAGGCCGCGTATTTTACGGCTGCGCAAATTATCCCAATTGTGATTTCACCTCCTGGAAATTGCCCCTGGCAAAACCCTGCCCGGCCTGCGGTGGGATGCTGGTGGTGGCGGATAAACACAATGCTCAGTGTCTGGCATGTGAAGAGAGGTTCTCCCTGGACCAAGTGAGCGAAGAAGAAGTCAGCCAAACGGCGGATGCGGCATAGAAATTGCACCATTGCAGATAGCAGCAGCAAAATCTGTTAATACTTCTGGAAAAATTGTGTTGTTGGGTGTTTTGTAGCAAAGGATATTTGTTGCAAAATTTGATACTTTGGTCTACAATCAAATTAATCACCTGATCCATACACATTGCAGGATTGATTTTGCCGCTTCGATCATCATCAGGTTTTACGACAGGGAGATTTAATTATGGATGCTATCCGTGGATACACAAAAAACCCGCTTGCAATGCTGGTCATTGGGCTTGTGGTTGGGTCTATCATCGGTCTGGTTGTGCTCGGCTGGTGGTTATGGCCGGTGAAATGGGTCGACGCCGGCCCGCAGCACCTCAATATTGAACAAAAAGAAGGCTACCTGCGCCAGGCGATTGAGGCATTCGGCTACAACAGCGATAGTGGTAAAGCCATCGAGCGTTACAATTCCCTGGGCGATGATGCAGCCTCGGTTTTAAACAAGATCACGCAAAACCCTGGCGATATTAACCCGGATATCATCATCGCATTCGCAGGAGCTGTCTCAGCGCCCCAAATAGTTGGAGAAATCCAGCCACCAGCTGCTGAACCCGCGGCTGGTCAAGAGGCTGCACAACCAGCTGGGTCTGCGGTTGAGCCGGCGGCTGGGACGCTGGTGGCGCCTGCTGGCGTCCCCGTTCAACCCGGGGTAACGCCTGCAGAAGAAGAGAAGGGTGGGGTTTCCTTCTGGCTGGTCTTGCTGCTGGTTTTGCTCGGGTTGGCTGTGGTTGCCGCTTTTGTATATTTCTTTGTCTTGCGGGGACGGCTGGCTGCTGGCGAAGGTGAACCTGCATATGCCAAGCAGGCGGATGATTACGGACAGGAAGCTGTCTCGGCAGCTTATCCTCCGGCCGCCAATGAACCTCCCATAGCGCAATTTACCGCCACCTACCGCCTGGGGGATGATCTGTTTGACGATTCATTTAGCATCGATTCCACAACCGGCGAATTCCTGGGTGAATGCGGCGTCGGTATTTCGGAAACCATCGGCGTGGGCGACCCCAAAAAGGTGACCGCCTTCGAAGCCTGGTTGTTTGACAAAAATGATATCCAGACCGTTACCAAGGTGCTGATGAGCGAGCATGCCTTTTATGACACAACCACGCGCCAGCGGCTGGATGCAAAAGGTGAGCTGGCCCTGGCGCAGCAGGGCAGTGAAATCGTTCTGGATACGCAAACCTTGCAGTTGGTCGCCAGGGTGATCAAGATGGAATACGGCGATGGCGCCATGCCGGATAACAGTTACTTCAAGACCTTCCAAATTGAGCTGGCGGTCTGGCCAAAAGAAGAGATGTGATCTCGGATCTGATCTAAAAAGGAAGGGGCTGCCCAGGAATTTCGGGCAGCCCCTTGGTGTTTAAGGATTTATCCTTACTCAATCTTCAGAATTTTCAACTTTACTGTGCCGCCAGGAGTTTCAGCGCTGACTGTTTCGCCCTTCTTGGCGCCGAGCAGAGCTTTTCCAAAGGGCGATTCGTTCGAAATTCGCCCATTGCGAGGGTCGGCTTCTTTGGCGCCCACAAGGAAATAGGTCTCTGGATCGTAATCACCTTCCTGTATGGTTACCGTGGCGCCTATCTCAACGATTTCCCGGTTCCCCTTATCTTCATCAATAATGATGGCGTTATTCAGGATGTATTCCAGCTCCTGGATGCGCCCTTCCAGAAAAGCCTGGTCTTCCTTGGCCTTTGAATAGTCTGCATTTTCGGATAAGTCGCCCATCTGGATAGCGGCGCGCAGCCTTTTAGAAATTTCGTCTCGCTCCACGCTTTTAAGCTGCGCCAGTTCTGCTTTCATCCGTGCGGCGCCATCCGCGGTTAAATACGGTTGCTCTGTCATTCGTTTCCTCTTAATGTTGTGTCTATTAATCCGGGTTGGTCAGGGTTTTATCGCCGGATCAAATAATTTACGGTATTCTTCAGTCGCAAAGCGATCGGTCATGCCGGCCAGGTAATCACATACCGTGCGCTGCAGCCCTGTTTCAGAGATCGTTGCCTGGACATGGTCCGGCAGGATGGCCGGCTCGCTCGTGTATGCCTTGAAAAGATCGCTCAAGATGCTGTCGGCTTTGACTGCCATGCGCACCACGCGGTGGTGGCGGTAAAGCCTGGTAAAAAGAAAATCCTTCAGCTGGCGGTTACGCCGGTGCATATCTTCGCTAAAACCGATCACATTATACGGTAAGCTCTGCAATTCTTCAACCGAGTGCACATTGCTATCGCGCAACCTCTGGTTTGTGGTGTGCACCAGGTCGTTGACCTCCAGACCGATCAGGCGGCGGATGATGCGCCTGCGGGAAAGCTCATCCAGGATTTCGCTGCGCACTCCCACGCTTTCCACCAGGATCTCCCACAAGGGCACGCCTTCCAGCATGCGTGGGGTGATCATCCCCGAGTGCAGACCATCATCCAGGTCGTGCGCCGTATATGCCAGCTCATCGGCGGCATTGGCAATTTGCGCCTCCAGGTGGCCGCGCAAATCCGGGTTGTAGTCGTTGGCATCCGAGCGGTCGTATTCCGACTCGTGTTTGACGATCCCTTCCCGCACCTCCCAGGTCAGGTTTAGACCGGGGAAATCAGGGTACCGTTTTTCCAGTTTGGTCACAATGCGCAGCGATTGTTTGTTGTGGTCAAAACCGCCATGATCGCGCATCAGGCGCGCCAGGGTCGCTTCGCCCGAATGGCCAAAAGCCGGGTGACCCAGGTCGTGAGCCAGGCAGATCGATTCGATCAGGTCTTCGTTGGCGCCCAGGGCGCGGGCGATGGTGCGCCCGATCTGGCTGACCTCCAGGGTGTGGGTCAGACGGGTGCGATAATAATCGCCTTCGTAGTTGAAGAAAACCTGTGTCTTGTATTCCAGGCGGCGAAAGGCAGTGGTGTGCAGCACGCGGTCGCGGTCGCGCTGGAAAACGGTACGGTACTCCGCCTCTTCTTCGGAGAAAAGGCGCCCTTTGCTGTGCTTGCTGAGCATGCCGTATGGCGCCAGGTTTTTTTCTTCAAGCGCTTCTAGTTGTTGGCGTGTAATTAACATTTTTTGGTTAAGCCTCGCAGATGTCGCAATTAATGGTAAGGCAAAAGCTGCATTAAGTTTAGCATAACATGAGTTTAGTCTAACGCAAGAGTGCGCAGGTGTCCAGCCTTTTTACATTGGGTCAGGATGGTAAAGCGTTTTGCGGTAACCTTTGGTAGAATCACATTCACTATGAAGCTTGACCACATCATCCACAGCAGGCAGGCAGGTGAATTCGCTCTCGGGTTGAGCCGGCGGATTTCGCCGCGCACTGGCAAGAAAGTCGCCTCTCTGGTGGCTGGGATTTTGAGCCGTAACCCAGACTCCGACCTGATGCAGGCGATTTGTGCCAACCAGTGGGTTGCATCCGGCGGCACACTGAGCGGCGCCGAGCTCCAATTGCGCGCCCGGGATGTCTTGAAAAACACAGGCATCTCCTTTTACAATCTGTTTCATTATCTTGAAGACCCTGCAGCGCTGCAAGAAATGGTGGAATTCTCTCCTGAGATCGAGCAGGTGATCCAGCGCAGCCGGGAAGGCCGGCGGGGGATGATCGTGGCGGGTGTGCACCTGAGTAACTTTGACCTGGTGGCGCAGGCAGCAGCCTTTCGCGGGCTGAAGGCTATGGCGCTCTCGCTACCCGATCCAGATGAAACCATCCAATGGCAGCACAGCTTGCGGTTGCGCTCGGGTCTGGAAATACTGGATGCTAACCTGGCGAACCTGCGCCAGGTCATCCAGCGCTTGCAAAACGGCGAAACAGTGCTGACTGGCATCGACCGCCCAGTGCCGGAGCCAAAACTCAAACCCGGTTTCTTCGGTCAACCGGCGCACCTGGCGGTGCACCACGTCCAGCTGGCGCTCAAAGCCGGTGTGCCGGTCATCGTCATGGGCGCCATCTACGGTGAAGATGGCCGCTACCACATTCACGCCAGTGAAGAGATCGCCATGCAGCACAGCCCAGACCGCCAGCAGGAGCTTATACAAAATGCAGAATTGGTGCTCCAGGCTGCAGAGCAAATCATCCGCCTGGCGCCGCAGCAGTGGGCGGTTTTTCAACCGGTTTGGCCGGAAATCCTGCCGCCGGAGAGCTAACCCGGATAATGTTTATGACATCAGGAGTGGGATATGAAGGACATCAAACAACATAAACGTGTCAACGACATCCTTTTAGGACCGCTCGAAAGGCCGGCTTTGAAATGGCTGGCTGCGCACACCCCTGCCTGGATTGGCCCGGATCACATGACGCTTATCGGCATCCTGGGCACCCTGGTCATTGTTGCGGGATACTGGCTGAGTAATTTGCACACAGGCTATCTTTGGTTGGCCAGCCTGGGGTTTGTCATCAATTGGTATGGAGACAGCCTGGACGGCACCATTGCCCGCTACCGCCACAAGGAACGCCCGGTGTACGGGTTCTTTGTCGACCACACCGTGGATGCCTTTAGTGAAGTGCTTGTTTTTATCGGGATGGGTTTATCCCCTTTTGTTCGTTTAGACCTGGCGCTGCTGGCATTGGTCGGGTATATGCTGTTGTCCATCCTGGTGTACCTGCGTACCTGCATCAAGGGGGAGTTTGTTATTTCTTATGGTAAGCTCGGACCCACCGAGGCGCGCCTGATCGCCATCGGCGCCAATACGCTGATCTTCTTTATCGGAAACCCCGGGTTGACTTTGCTCGGTTTTTCAGCCACTGTTTACGATTGGATCATAGTTCTCATCATCGCCTTGTTGTTTGCCATTGCGCTCTCTACCGCTATCAAGCAGATAACGCTGCTGGCAAAAGCAGGACAATAACCAACCAGATTTAGCAGGTTAGGGTCAACAAGAATCCGCCAAACGTCAGCAATAATGAGAATTTACTGGGACTTTATTGCTATTTCTTGATTTTTCTGCATAATATTAATATGGCAGCGAAGGTCTCGCTTTATACAATGCCGGGTTCCGCCTGCGGTTTGTATTTGCGTTGATCTGCGCAATAACAATCTAGCGTAGGGATAATAATAAGGAGAAACCTATGATGAAACTTATGCGATTCTTGATTATCCTCTCCCTGATCATCTCAGTCTCAGCAACGTTCCCGGGCGCTGCCAGGGCAGATGATCCAACACCAGGGGCTCCGGTGGGCGGCGGAATCTCGGTGTACTTACCGACAATTTTCACCAATCGGTATTACACGGTCAGCGGGCAGGTCACTGGGACCGAAGGGGAACCACTCTCCGGGGTCAGCATAACCAGCGGCAACGGAGAGACAACCTTTACAGATCAGAACGGTGTCTATGCCCTCAAAGTGCTCATGGGTGAAACCGACCTGGCAGCGCAAAAGGACGGCTTTGCGTTCTCACCCACAGCCTTGGAACTTAACGTCACCAGCACCCTGGTTGGGCAAGATTTTTCTGCCATGGCTGCTTGCGTGGAAGGTCTGCAGAATACCAGCTTCGAAACTTGGGACTCTTGGTGGATCACGGGCGGAGGAGCTGATTATACGAATATTAACAGCCATACCGGTGGAGTATCGATGCTGACCGGGATTCTCTCCTCGATAGACAATACTTACAACTGGTCGACTGTTACCACACCTTTGATCGCCATCCCCGCGGCAGCTACCTCGGTGACTCTACGCACCTGGTTTTATACCCTCAGCACAGATACAATCCTGCAGGTCTCCGATGCTCCCAGCGCAGGTCTATTTGGTGAAACGATCGCTGCATACGATGCCCAGTATGTGATGATCCTGGACGGCAGCAACAACCTGCTGGAGACCCTGATGTGGGTGCAGGCTGATGCAAATACCTGGACAAACCACGTCTTCGACCTGACAAAGTGGGCTGGCGAATCGATCAAGATTCAAATTGGCACCTACAATGACGGCGAGGACGGTGTCACAGCTATGTTTGTGGATGATGTCACGCTGGAGATATGCGATACAGTCCTACCTCCTCCTCCTCCTCCCGCTATTTGCTACAACGGTCTGTACAACAGCGGGTTTGAGTACGTAGGTGATTGGAAAATCCCGTTGACGGCGTATCCTGCCAACTACTCATCCACATACTCTTATGCTGGTGTCACATCCATGCGTACCGGTATTCCGCTGGATAAGCTGGTCAATGTATACAGCTACTCGGATGCCTGGCAGACGGTTACCATCCCGGCGGACGCAACCAGCGCCTGGTTAAATATCAAGCTGCTGCCGATGAGCGAAGAGCCGGAGGTGGCTACCAGCCTGGCTGCCATTGAGCGGGATGTGGATCCAGGCGCGCCAATGGCAGGCAGCACCTGGGGCGACTCGGAGCTGGCACTGGATGCAGCATATATCCTGGTGCTCAACCCTTACACACAAACCATCATTAAGACCATCTGGTACAAGGAGAACCGCAACTCCACCTACTGGCTGGACAAAAGCTGGGATTTGATGGAGTTTGCCGGCAAGACCATCCGTATCCAGTTCGGCGTCTACAATGACGGATACAATGGGCAATCGGTGATGTATGTCGATGAAGCCTACGTGGATATCTGCACCGGCGCACTCCCGCCTCCGCCTCCTCCTCCACCACCACCTCTATGCGAAGAGCGTATTGATAACAATAGCTTCGAAGTCACCTCCGACTGGTATATCCCGCCGACAGCTTTCTCTGCCGGTTACTCGACCTACCGGGCACACTGGGGTGTACGATCGATGCGCACCGGGATCAAGTATCTCTCGCAGAATAAGTTCAGCTACTCGGACTTCGGACAGGTGGTCACCGTCCCATGGTGGGCCGATACAGCCTCCCTGAGTATGTACCTGTTCAATTCCAGCAGCGAGCCGTATTCGGTGGCTTTGGCAGACCAGCCCAACATGGCTGAATTTGGCGATGTCATTCTCTACGGCGATATCCAGTACCTGTTGGTGTTAGATCTCTACGGCAACTGGATCGATACCCTGCTCTGGCAGCGGACAAATGAGCAATATTGGAAGTATGTCTCCGTTGATCTATCCAAGTATGCGGGGCACACGATCAAGCTGCAGTGGGGTACTTACAATGACGGTTGGGGCGGTGTCACATCCATGTTTGTGGACGATGTCTCGCTGATAGCCTGCCCATAAGCCTCTGATTTTTCAAGAACTGCCGGGTTTCACTGCCCGGCAGTTTTTCTATGTATAATGAAAGGATGAAAAACGCCGGCTGGAAGATCAGAATTGGCATTTTTTTAACCTGCCTGTTTTTTTACTTGGCTTTTTGGAACGGGAAAGGGGTTTCAATCGACGGCATTGTCATGTTCCAATATGCCAAATCCCTACTGTTCCAGCGGTCGCTGGTGATGAACCCACCGGTGGTGTGGGGGCAAGAATTTACCGTCAGCCGCTGGCCGATTGGCTTGACCCTGGCGTATACGCCCATTCTGTGGCTCCTGGTTAAGGTCCCCTGGCTTTCCAGTAACCGCATCACCAAGATCCCTTATGATGCTGGGGTAGATTTCAGCAATAAATTCTTCAATGACCCGGCATACCAGTATGCCTCGCTTTTGCATCCCCTGGTGACCGCGATTTCTGCTGTGCTTGTCTATGAGCTTGGCCGGCTGCTTGGCTTATCGCAAAAGAAGGCCATCGCCGCAGCCCTGGTCTTTGGGCTGGCCTCCCCTGCAGCAGTCTACACCCGCTATGATTACGCCCAACCACTGGCTTCCATGTTTATCCTGGCGGCTGTGGTTTGTGTTCTCAAAGCCAGGCATGGCAACCGCTTGCTTCTTTTGCTTGGTGGGGCAGCGGCAGGGTTGGCGGTTTTGACCCGCCCTGAAACGCTCATCATCCCCGGATTGCCCTTATGCCTGGCTGTTTTCACAATCTCTCCGGTGCGAGACAATGAGAAGGGTTGGTTTTCCATGGCTCGGCTGTCCAACCTGCTGCGGTTTGCTATCCCGCTTCTGCTGGGGGTACTGGTTGTGTTATGGTGGAACGATCTGCGCTTTGGCAGCTGGACAGATACCGGCTATTCCGGCGAGATCAACCGCTTTGTTCTGCTGTGGGATCGCTTCCTGCCTGCCCTGGTTGCCAACCTGGTCAGCCCGGGGCGCGGGATTTTCATCTTTTTTCCCCTCAGTCTGCTGAGTGTTGCAGGCATTTTCAGCCTTGGTAGGCGCGACCCGTGGTCGGGCTGGCTGCTTGGCACGGTGATCGCTGGTTCCTGGCTCATGTACTCCGCCTGGTACCAGTGGGCAGCCGGCATTTCCTGGGGGCCGCGTTTCCTGATCCCGCTTATGCCCTACCTGGCTGTGCTCTCCTGGTTTAGCTTGGATGCTTTAAAGATAAGAAACCCCAGGATCAAAGGAACAATCTGGCTGGGCCTGGCATTGCTCGGGTTGCCAGCGACGATGCAAGGCATGCTCTTCCACCCGCTGCGCTTTTACGGTTTGTTGAACCTGGACAACCAGACAGTCAGCGAAGGTCTATACCATTTCTTACCGCAAATGTCGCCTGTCTTCAGCGGTTGGGGCGATGCGCTGTCGCTGGTGCACTATCGCAATGTTTGGATCGAATCCGCCATCCAGAACGGCTCTGGATGGGTGTATTTGAGCCTGCTGCTCCTGCTGCTGGCAGCCTGTGCCTGGTTTTGGGTTTGGGTCTTACCCCGCGCCGGCAACACTTGATGCGCACGCCTTTTGCTGGCTAGAGTGCAGTTAGGTTCGGCGGGCAGTTCAGGCGTTTCTTGGGCAAGGGGGAGGCGTACCCGCCGGCTTTGCTGGTGCGCAGGTTTTGCAGCACCATCCCCTGTGCCTGCACCATGGCGCACTTGACCGGGTCAAGCACCGGCACACCCAGGCGCTTGCTCAGCTCGATTTCCAAACCGGCCAGCACTGCGCCTGCCAGGATCAGCACCTCAGCGCCGTCTTGCTCGATGGCGCGCTGGCCGGCTTGCTGGAAGGCCAGGATGCGCGCTTCGCCGGGTTCAGCTGCCTGGATGACCGACATATCCACGGTTTGCACACTGGCAAAACGCTCGCGAAACCCGTGTTGGAATGCCAGCCTGCTCAACACCGGTCGCATACGGGTCAGTGGGCTGAGCAGCGAAAAGCTGTGCCCCAACTGGACGGCGGTGACCATCGACGCTTCCGCGATGCCGATCACCGGCTGCGCAGCGATCTCCCGCCCGCCCGCCAGCCCCGGGTCGCTGTAACAGGCGATGACAAAGGCGTCCGAATCATGGCGCCAGCGGGCGATCTCTTCGCATACCCCCACAGCTGAGATTTCCGCCTCCAGGTAACCTTCGATGGTGTTCGGCCCCATTTCCGGTGTGACCATGCGGATTTGTGTACCGGCAAAGCTGGCCAGTTCGGCTGCAGTCTTGATCCCTTCGCTGACCTTTGGGTTAGTATTGCCGTTAATCACTGTGATAATCATGGCTTGTGTGCTCCTTTGTTTAGGTAACCAGGTGAGATGGAAGGAAATCCAGCCGGTTGTGATACACCAGGCGAACTTCGCTCTCAAGGAAATCCACCCGCGAGATGGCGGTATTGTTCAACGACAGCCATGTCCTGGCTTTTGGGTTTTCCTCACCCACCTGGATGGGCGAGGGGATATCCAGGATGGCGCCCATTAAATAATTGTAGAAACCGCCGTGGCTGACCAGGGCGATGCGGTCATCGCTGCCGCCGTGGCGCGCCAGCAGCTCTGCCAGCAGCCGTTTGGCGCGCTGCACACGCTGCTCGCGCGTCTCAAAGGGACGGTTCCACCAGCCACCCGCCGGAAAATCCGGCAGGATGAGCTCGGGAAAATTTTCATCGAAGTAGGAATGGTCGTTGCCGGGCAAACCGACCAGCTCGCCGCTGGCAGGATCTGCCAGGAAGATGCCGCCACCCTCGTGCAGGTCTGATAATGCTTGCAGCGGCATGTCCAGTTTCTGGGCTATCACGCTCGCGGTCTGGATGGTGCGCACCATCAGGCTGCAGTACAGGTGGGTAAAGCCGAACCCGCGGGCATTTTGCAGGTCGTCTGGGTCGAAGACCAGGTTGGGGTTGGCTGGGAGTGGGCCGCCCGTTGGAGCGGAGGCATTCTTCGCAGATTCCTTGGGCGTTCCAGGAGCGGTTTGACGGCCGGTGTGGTTCTCCCCAGCCAGGAAATCTGCCAGGCTGAGCGCCTGCTGCCAGCCGGTAGCGGTGATCTCGGGGTCTGCTTGCCGTGCGCTTTCGCTGCCGGTCAGGACATACAGGGCGTTGTTGTGTGATTGGGCGTGGCGGATGTAGTAAAGCTGCATGCTCTCAAAGCTCCTGATCTTGGCAGCGCATGGTTGTTACGTTGCGCTATTGGTGATGCGCCAGTGTTGATGCGCAAAGGAATATGCGTTTTGATGGTTCGTTCTTTTTCAAGTCATAATAGTGTAATTGATTGCTGTAAAGTTGTCAAAGCGTGTAGTGGCTCCAAGCTGACCGGGAATATCACAATCATGTATAGACAACCCACCATGCGCCTGAAAAATCTCTAAGAAAAATGGTCGGAAAAAGTGCTATACTAGGAATGTTGTCTAACAGACTACCGCTGCCTGTGCTTTTTGTAATTCAGAAATAGCCCGGCAAAACCAAAAGGAGTAGCATGTTATGAATAAAATGAAAAATAGGCAAGGGATCACCCATATCGCGGTCAAGACCGTCCTGGTTTTGGCCATGGTGTTGGCGGTTTTTGCCCAAACCACCCCGGCTGCCGCCGTCACGTGCAAATTCAAACATAAAGTCAAAGCAGGGGAAAACCTGATCGGGATCGGCCAGATGTACCAGTATGACTGGCGCGAGATTGCTGAAGCCAGCGATCTCAAGGAGCCGTATGTGCTTTCGGTGGGGATGACGCTGTGTATCCCCGGCGGGACAAAACCGTCTGAAACGACCACAACCACAACAACCGATGCCACCGGCACGCAAACAACCACCACGACCAAGGTCTCACCTAGCCTGACCACCGGTTCTTCAATGAACTCGGTGTATGTCAAGGTGGAAGGCTTCCCCAAGAATACACCCTATTCAGTGCGCATCCAGGGTGTAGATAACAAGGGACAGCCGAACGGGATTTGCCCATTAAAGGTCAGCAAGTTCAACCCGCTGGATATTATCCCCGACTGCCAGATCGGCCGGCTGCGCACCGATAAGAACGGCTTCTACGAAGGCTGGTTCCGTATCCCTGTGGGCGTAGAGCAGACTTCCGAAATGGCAGTGTGCGTCAAAAACCAGTTGACGGATAATGTCTCCTGCGGTAACTTCGAGAACCCATTCTATACGTACAGTGCGTACACAGCCAGCCTGGGCTGCGCCAAGTGGGCGCGCTAGGCTAAGTCAAATTCATTTCTCAAGATCAAGACGGAGCTGTCCAAAAATACTGGACAGCTCCTTTGCATTCTTGTAGATATTAATATAATTGATATATATTTACCCATTTCACTACTTGACATGACAATAATTTGATGCTATACAATTCTTAACAATCAAAAAATTCGGGCGCGAATTACTGATCACCTTTTGATTGTCAACCACTCACCCTTTCATTGATTCAACAAAGAAAATCGCTGACCTTTTTGGGTTTCATTTTCTGTTTGATTGCCTGCCAATCATCCGCTGTTTTCGGATTGGACAGCAGGTTTTTGAACCCTATCTTAAGAAAGGAGAATATTTCGTGAAGACCTACATTGCAATCCTCATCACCATCATCTTGCTCATTGGTTCGACATCGCCCGCCCTTGCAGCCGCAAAGGCGCGTGGGGACTTTGGGCTGGGCAATGTCAACCAGAATTTTGTCGGCGTCGAAATCCCGCCACCCTGGGACTTGCCGCCAGGACTGCTACACTAATATCGCCATCTATTTCAAAATAACTCCATCCGATATGGGGGCGCCTTTGCGGGTAGGATTTGAACTCGGCGGATGGAGCTTATCTAAAATGAATAATTACCGCACCATCAGTGTGGCTCACCCAGGCTGGAAAGTGAAAACTCACTACCAGCCTTTTCTATCCATTCTCGCTGCCAACTCGTGTCCGGATACCCGGAATTGCTTTTTCCCCTTCTTTTATCTATAATATTTTTAATTAACCTTGTCATATGAAGCTTTATACTCATCATCTCTTTTTTGATCAGCTCTTTGTGTGCCTGGCAGATTTGCCAATCCAACCTGGTACCCGTTCAGGAGGCATCCAACTGTGGAAATCCGTGATGAATTGACCGCCCTGGCGCGGCAGATGCTGGAGCGCAGGGAAAAAGAGGCCCAGCCGCTGATCCTCTTCCTGGGGCGCGGCTGTGCAGATGCCGCCGGCGTACCCGGCAGCATCGAAATCGCCCGCCAGTTGTTTCGCGATAACGACCTGGCGCGCCAGTACCTTGAGCCTGCAGGTGATGCATCTGACGAACAGGCGCTGCTGCACGCATTCAATGAGTTTGTGGCGGATATGACCCCCGGCCAGCGCCACCGTATGCTGCAGTCTTTCTATGCCGGGCTGCCGGTGCCCGCCTTTTACCAGGACCTGGCGCTGTTGATTAAAGCCGGGTTCTTCCGCCGTGTGCTCACCACCAGCATCGATGCCCTGCTAGAACAGGCGCTCAACGGTGCAGGCCTGTATATCGATAAGGATTACCAGGTGATCAGCCTGGGCAGCGCGCAGAAAACCCAGCCTCCACGAGATTACCAGCAGACTGCCTTTAGGATCAGCATCCTCAAGCTGCACGGCGACCTGGCAGCGCAGCAGACCTACCTTACACCGGAAGAAATCCTGGATGCCCTGGAGCCGCAGCGTGCCTTTATCAAGGGCGAGCTTTCCGGCGACCTGGTGATGGCGGGCTACGAGTTCGAAAGCGAGCCGCTAAACACCTGGCTGAACCGTGTGCCCGGGCAGCTTTGGTGGGTGAACCCGGAACCCCTGGACCCGACACATATTGCCCGGCTCCAGGATGTGCGCAGCCTGCGCATCATATCCGGCAGCCAGGCTTATCCCGAAGAGTTTTTCGGCCAGCTGGTATACCTGCTGCTGCGCCGACCGCTCAAGACCTCGCTTTCAGCCGAGCCGATCCAGGCGTATTCACAGGCGCAGCAAGGTCTGAGCGATGTCGATCAGCTTTTGGAAAGCCTGGAGGAGAGCGACTTCTCTGATACGGATTACCTCAAGGACCAGTTGTACCGCAGCCGGGCGCTGCTGCAAAGCCTGCAGCAATCCTCCGCCCCGGGGGAACGCAACCTGCAGCTGCAGGCGCAGATCGATTACCAGCGCCAGCGTGTGACCGAGCTGGAAGACCAGCTGCGCAGCCTGGACGGCACCCGGCGGCATGTGCTGCAGCTGCTGCGCGAAATGCAGCAGGAGGTCGCCAAGGCCAGCACAGACCCTAACCAGGTCGCCTTTTTCCAGAGCCAGGTGCGCGCCATCCGCCGGGAATACCGGCGCGAGACACCCGACCAGACCATCATTTCAGCAGCCATCAGCGCCACGCTGATCCTGGTGGAGCGGCTGGGCGCAGAAAACATCGATCCGCAGCTGCTGCAAGAGCTGGCAGCTTTTGCACCCAGTACGCTGAGCCGGAGGTCGTGATGGCACAGGTGATTTCGCTGATGGTGCTGCCAACCGGCTCGGCTGAAGCGCTGCCGCAAATCCTGATGGAGCGCTCGGGTTTGTGGCGCGATATGTCGCCCTCGCTGGATATCC
The DNA here is from genome assembly GCA_964614855.1 of uncultured Anaerolineaceae bacterium. Lineage (GTDB taxonomy): Bacteria > Chloroflexota > Anaerolineae > Anaerolineales > UBA4823 > CAWJHE01. The sequence goes on from CAZTMX010000001.1 coordinate 44,986, forward strand.
GCCTGTCCGTGCGCTCGCAGGCGCTGCGCGAAAACATGGACACCCTGCTGGGTGAGCTGATGGCGCAGATGGAGCACAACGCCCACCCCAGCCTGGCGGTTTTGAAAGCAGCCTTCAAAGGACATTACCGGGTGATCGTCCCAGCAGGCGTGCAGCAGGCGCTGGCAGATGCCTTGAGCCAATCCGCCCCCGGCACCCCGCCGCTGCTCAAGCTGCACATCCACCCGGCCGCGGAGTGGATCCCCTGGGAGCTGCTGCACGATGGCAAGGATTTCCTGGGGTTAAATTTCCAGATCGCCCGCCTGCCCATCTTACCCAACAGCCCTGATCTTTCCTTTTATGAACCGCGCCGCGTCGACCAGGTGTGCAGCCTGCTGGCAAAAAACGCCTTTGATGAACCCTTGGCGCCCCAGCTTGAGCAAGCCTGGCAGGAGACCTTTTCTGGGCTGCTGCCGTCAGGCGTCCAGCTCACCCGTTACCCTGGCGAAGGCGCGCCAGCCCCAGGATATCCCAATGTGGAGGACCTGATCCGGGCGGGCAGCAGCAGTGATATCCTGCACATCACCTGCCACGGCCACCTGCAGGACAGGTTCGACAGGTATTTTTGGTCGCTAGACCACCTGAGCCCGCTGATCTATGATTACAAGATCAATGCTGCGCTTGTAAGCGATCTGCCGTTGGCGCAAAACCCGCTTGTTTTTGGCAATGCCTGCGGTTCGCCAGCAGCTGCGGCTGCAGACAGCAGCGGGATGCTTTCACCCGGGTTTGGCTCGCTGTTCTTCGCCCAGGGTGCGGTCGGGTTTATTGGAACCTTTGCGCCCATCACCCAGGCGCTGGCGGCGCCTTTTGCGCGTAAATTTTATGAATACTTGCTGGCTGAGGGGCTGCCGCTGGGGCGCGCCTTGCTGGCAGCCAAACGCTATTTTGCCGAAAATGGGGAAGCCGATCCGTCTTTTCTGTATTACTGCCTGTACGGACCGGCTGAAACCAGCTTTTACGCCGCGCCAGAGGACGGTTAAGCCACGTATAAAATTGCCAGCATCACTGGCATGCGCATGCCGATTGGCGCTGCGCCCTGCATCGCGGCTAAGCGCTCAGCAGTTGCTCGAGCACGACCTTTGAGCGCGCTTCCACCTCAGCGTGCAGGCTGCCGCCGTGCGAGTCCATGGTGACCACCACGGGGAAATCCTGCACTTCGATCACCCAAAAGGCTTCCGGTACGCCAAATTCCAGCTTATAAACTGTCTGCACCCGGGTGACGGTTTGTGCGATCAGGGTGGCTGCGCCGCCGATGGCATGCAAGTACACCCCCGGCACCTCACGGCAGGCGTTCAGCGTCTTTGGCCCCATCCCGCCCTTGCCGATTACACCCTGGCAGTGAAAATGCCCCATCACTGCCCCCTGGTAAGGTTCTTCGCGGATGCTGGTGGTGGGTCCGGCAGCCACAAAGCGGTACTCCTTTGTATCCAGCCCGGAGACTACCGGCCCGCAGTGGTAGATCACCCCACCGTGCAGGATCTTCGCCAGCGCCTGGTAGATTTCCAGGTCGTCACCCTGCGGCTGGCGGGTTTTCTGGATAAACGTCTCCACCAGCCATTTGTGGGCGGTGTCGCGCCCGGTCACCATCACCCCGGAGAGCAGCAGTGGGTCGCCGACCTTCAGCTCTCGGATCAGGTCATCGCTAAAAGGAAGTTGTATTTTGAGCATGGTTTGTGTCCTCCTGGCGCAAACAGCCAGCCGGCTGCGTGTGCCTGGAAATGCTACTGATAGGTCGCCGTACCGTCCCGCCAGGTCATGCGGCGACGGCGGTAGGCCCAGCACATATAGGAAATCGAGACAAAGAAGCTAGCGGGCAGCCGGTTCAGGTGCGTCAGCTTGGTCGCCAGCACGGTGGTGGCTCCGCCAAACCCCATGGGACCAATCCCCAGCTGGTTGGCTTCCTCAGTCAGGCGTTCTTCCAGGGCTGCCAGCTCTGGGTCGGGGCTGGGTTCGTCCATCTGGCGGAACAGTGCTTCCTTGGAGGCCAGGTAGGATGAGCCGCGGTCGCCGCCGATCGCTACACCCAATATGCCCGGCGCACAGCCCTTACCCTGCGCTTTGTGCACCGCATCCAGCACGACCTTGCGCACACCAGCCAGGTCGCGCCCGGCGCCCAGGGCGCTGTTGGGCAGCGAATACTGCGCCCCCACGTTCTCGCAGCCGCCGCCTTTGAGCATCAGGTCGATGGTCAGCGTGTCGTCTTCGCTCTCGTGAAAATGCACGGTGGGGAAATAATCGCCGCCCAGGTTGTTGCCGCTGTTTTTTCCACTTAGCGAATCCACTGAGTTCGGGCGCAAGTAAGAGCGCCGCGTGGCCTGGACGACAGCCTCATCGATCTGTTTACGCAGGCTGCGCGTGCTCCAACCGGCAGGGTAGGAGACATAAAAAATTGGGGTGCCGGTATCCTGGCAGATGGGGGTCTGGTTGCGGCGCGCCAGGTCGATATTTTGTAAGATGCTCTCCATGGCGCCGCGCGCTGCCGAACCGGGCTGCTCGCGCTCTGCAGCCCGCCTGATCGCATCTTCCACATCCGGCGGCAGGTCTGTGGCAGCCAGCCGCACCAACTCCAGCACAGCTTGGGTGATATCTTGCATGGCAGTACCTCCTGAAGGGTTGAAAAGCGAAAATATTGTGCTAATAAATCAAATCTGTTTATTCTGTGTGTTTTCGCAGCCAGGCGATGGCGCCCTTGGTCTGCCACCAGGCGTAGAAATAATCGCTGGCGTAGTGGCGCGCTTCACCGTCTTCATCCAGGTCCGTATCCTCGGCGTCGATATCGGGCAGCAGGCGCCTGCCGGTCAGGTATTCCGGCGCCAGGGCGTTACACTGCAGGGCAACTTTGAGGGCGCTGCAGGCTTGCGGGCTGTCGCCGCTTTTGCGGAAGGCGAGCAGGGCGCGCGTATAGGGCCAGCCGGCGTATTCTTCATCGGCATAGCGCTCCAACAGCCCGGCAGCTTCTTCATCCTGGCCAAGCTTCATATAAATATACAGCAGGGCATAACGGGCGCCCTGGTGATCAGCCGGGTTCAAATGCAGGAGCTCACGGTAATGCCCCAGCGCCTGGTCATAGGCTTCCATTTCCACCAGGCATTCTGCAACCCCCTGGCGGGCGACCAGATACGGGCGCGCCACCGGCAGGTCCCACAGGTGCCCGCTGTGCTGTTCAAACAGCTCCGGCGCCAGGTATTTTTCACCGGCGTGCATCCCACGCTCAAAGTATGCCAGCGCTTCTTCGACGCTTTCGGCCTCTTCGCCCAGAACCACCAGGGCGCGTATGCAGCCGTCAAAGTAATCCAGTGCTTCTTTCGCCAGCAGCACCCGTTCTTCGGGGTCATCTGTCTCCCAGGAGCGGCGTGAAAGCTCCAGGGCGATCTTAACCCGGGGATCATCCGGCAGGCGCAGCCAGTGCAGCATATGCTGGCCCTCGGGGGTGGCCAGCTCGCCGTCTTGATCCAGCGCCAGCGCCTCTTGTGCGATCTCCTGGGGGTCATCCTGTGCGAAATCGCCTGCGAGCCTGTCAGTGTCCTTGCTTGCAGGGTAGCGCACCTGGACACACAGCTCACCCAATGGGGTGGGGATGGTGTATTCGGCTGTTGCCGGGGTGTAGTCCTCCGCTTCTTCATCAGGGGCCAGCCCAGAGACAAAGCGAGCGATGGCCTGCAAACAGGCGCCCAGCCGGTTGAGCTGCTCAGGGCTGGGGCGCAGGATTTCGTCTTGCGTATAGATAACAGGAACGGGATAGGCCTGCTGGTGTGCGACCGGCCAGCCGAATTGCTGGATGGCTTCCAGGTCAGCCGAAGGCACGGCTTCGGGCGGTTCGTAGCTGAGCATTTTCAGCCCCTGCTCGGGCAGAATCTCCAGCGGCTGGGTGGTTTGCGCAGCGACCTGGACCAGCTCCTGCCAGCTGTCGAAGAATAGCAAGCCGTACTGGATGCCGGCTTTGCCCATCAGGATGACGTACAAATCCTTCCCCGGCGGCTCTACATGCAGCGCCAGGGGTTGGGTGTCATCCAGCCTGTCCCAAACAGCCTGGCGGTAGAAATCTGCCGCTACGGCGTAGAAATGGGCTGCACTCTCCACGCTGATCCCTTCGATCTCCAACAGACCCAGCACCGAGGGCTGCGGTTTCTCATAGTCCATCAACCCCTGGATAAAAACCTGGTCGGCCAGCTCGTGACGGGCGATCGTGCTTGCAGCGATGCCTGCCTGGGCCAGGGATGGCGCCAGCAGTGCATACATTTTTTTGGTTTCGAATTCTACTGCTGCCGGGCGGTGAGGTCTCGGGCTGCTGAGCGGGTAGATCATGTTTTCCGCCAAGAAATCCAGTATGTCTTCACCGGTGGGTGGCGTGTAGAAGGGTTGGCTGTCGAGCAGCTTACTGCCTTCTACATCAGCCAGCAGCAATAAGTATGGTGCGGTCTCACCGGAGGCGGTTTGTGTTTGGCGCAGAATCAAATACCAGGTATCTTGCTCCTGCGGCAACGCGAGCACTTCTGGGTGGATGCGCGGGCTTTTGCGTTTCAAATCGGCCTCCAGGCGGGCATGGGTATGGGTGGGTTTGCCTGTATTATAAATGCTTTTTGGTCTTCGCCCCAGGCAGCCCTTGACTTACTTGCTGTTCCGGCGATAATTCCTCCCTGGGTAGAACCCGCGGAGGAGAAATTATGAGTGTACGTTGCTGGCTGTACAACGGAAATGAGTTAAAACAATTGGATCTGGGGCAGGTGGACAGCCTGGACGCCTCGACAGCGCTGATCCCTGGCGGGGCATACACCACGTTTCGCACCTTCCAGGGCACCAAGACACTCTTACTCGAAGACCATTTCCTGCGCCTGGAGGAGACCTCCCACCTGGCAGGCCAACCCGTGCAGATCGAGCGCCTGGCTGTGCGGGGGGCGTTGCGCCGGGTATTAGCTGAAGCCCAAAGGCTTTTCGCTGTAGATTCGGCGCCGGATGCCCAGGAGGAAACCCCCACACAGCCTGGGATCCCCTCCTCCACCCCATTCGACCTGCGCCTGCGGATGACGCTGGATCTGGAACAGCGACCCGGCGAGCTGTACCTGGCAGCCGAGCCGCTGCACACCCCGCCGCAAGAAGCTTACGCACACGGTGTGCGGGTGGTGATCCGTAGAATGCAGCGCATCAACCCCAAGGCCAAGTTGACGCGTTTTATCCAGCGCTCGGACCCGGTGCGCCAGTCCCTGCCTGCGGGTGTCAACGAAGCCGTGATGGTCAACGAGCAGGATGAGCTGCTAGAAGGGCTGAGCAGCAATTTTTATGCGATCCTGTATGGAGAGATTTGGACAGCGGAAGCAGGCGTGCTATCGGGGATCACACGCAGCATGGTCATCGAATGCGCCCGCCGGCTGGATATCCCGATGCGCTACCAGCCCGCCAGGTTGAGCGATGTGCCTCGCATACAGGAAGCCTTTATCACCTCTGCCAGCCGGGCGGTGCTGCCGCTGTGCCAGATAGAGGATACGACCTTGCCGCAGACACCCGGCGCGCTGACCCGCCGCCTGATGCAGGCTTATGTGGGTCTGTTGGAAGAAAGATTGGAAAAGATTTAAGCTGCGGTACAGGCGCGCAGCGCCTTGCGTGCCACCTCTAACAAAGTTTCCGTGCGGTCCCCATCATTGGGGTACATCCCGGTGCCGCAAGAAAGCCCCAGCTTGATTTCCTTGCCTGCGCACACAAAGGGTGTCTGGAATTGCTCCGCCAGCCTGCCGGTGATGATCTCCAGCGCCTTGGCATGCGGCAGCCTTTCAATGATCACCCCAAATTCGTTTTCCCCCAGGCGTGCCAGGAAATCATCCTGGCGTAAGTTCCGGTGGATGCGCCCGGCAGCTTTTTGGATGCACTGGTGGTAAATTTCCTTGCCCGCGCTTTTTTCCAGGTTCGCCAGCCCCTGGATCTGCATGATCAAGAGGCCAAATTGCTCCACCCGGCTTGAGGCATCCGAAATGGCTTTGCTCAGGTTTCCTGAGAATACCTGGCCTTCCGGCAGCCCGGTCAGGTGATCCACCGGCGCCGTCGATCTCCCCCGCTGGGCTTCAAAATCCACCTTTTTCACCAGCACCAGGTTGTGGTTGCCTGCCAGGGGGCGGACAGGCAGCGAGAGGGCTTCGATAGCGATCAGCGCGCCGGAGTGGTGCTGGATATGGGTTTCCGAGATTGGCGAAGCCTGCCAGTTTTGCCGGGTGTAATCCAGGCTGAAATTCTGCAAATTCATCCCCAGCATGATCCCCAGCGGCAAACCGCTGAGCTGCTGCGCCTGGTAATTGGCGGCTTTGATCTGGCCTTCGCCGTCCACCAGGAACATGGCATTGTTTGCATCCACCAGGCGGTACACGTGTGGGCAACCAGTGCCGTATCTCTCGCAGCCCTGGCGGGAGAAGCTGTCCAGGAAGCGCAGCTGCGGTCCAGCCGGTTGGGCCGCAGGATGCTGTGCAGCTGATAGCTGGGCGGCAGGGTGTTGGGCAGCAGGGTGTTGGGCAGCTGGGAGCTGGATCTTTTCCGGTTGGGTCTGGTAGGTGCGCCGGTAATGCTGGAAATCCTCCACCGCCTGCTGCACCAGGTTCGCCTCGTCTATCCAAAACGCCCAATCCAGGGCATAATCGATATTCTCCAGCTCTTCATCAATGGCGAATAGCAGCTGTCCTGGCGAGCGGCTGGTTGGAAGCAGGGATACTTTCTGGTGCAAATACTCCAGGTAGTGGTTGCCAAAAATCTCTTGCAGCGCGGATTTTACCTCTTTTTGGCTGGCCAGGCGCTCCATGGCGAATTGGCGAATTAGGGGTTTAAAGGCATAGCGCCCGTATCCCAGGCGCACCAGCAGCGATTGGTCGCTGAAGAAAGTCAGCGTATCCTGGCTGGTATGGCAAATTTGCTCGGCAGCCTGGGGGGTAAAACTGCAAGGAAATATCGAGAGCGACTCGAGCTGTCTTTGGTATGGGTCATCCAGCGCTTCCCACACGCTGGTCAGAATTTTCTTCATACTCCGCTGGCGAGCGGGTACATCATGCAAGGAAGTAGAAAGCACCACCAGGTCCTTATGCAGCGAATCGACGATGTTGGGCAGCGAGAGCTCGTGCAGCCGGTCGGCAGCCAGCTCCAGCGCCAGCGGGATGCCGTCCACCGCCTGGCACAGCTCCAGCACGTAAAACAGCCAGGAGGGGTTCTGCGTGAGGTCCTGGCGGCTGTGGCGGGCGCGCTTTAGAAACAGCTGGACTGCTGGCGATTTGAGCGCCTGGCTGTCGCTCGGGTCCAACGGGTAAGGCAGCCCTTCCAGGGTCAGCGGGTTTGCAGCCAGCAGGTTTAGGCGCTGGCGCGAAGTGACGATGATCTTGATATGCAGCGCATTTTGCAGCAGATCCATCAGCAGGTGGGTGGAATTGTGCATCTCGTCGAACTGGTCGACAAGCAGGATGCAGCGCTTGCTTTCCAGGAAGCGCCCGATCTGCATCCTTGGATTGGCCAAGCTGATGGTCAGCCCCAGCGAGCGCGCCAGCGCCGGGTAGAACAGCTCCTCGGAGTGCACGCCGTCCAGGGAGAGATAGTACAGACCGTCCTGGAATTCTTTCACCTGGCGTTGGGCGGCTTCGATCGCCAGGCGCGATTTGCCCACGCCCGGCAGGCCGTTGATCGAGATCAGTTGGCAGCTTGGGTTGGCGAGGCAGCGCGCCAGGTAGTCCAGCTCGTCTTCCCGGCCGATAAATTCGGTCATCGGGCGGGGCAAGCCGTCCGGCGCCTGGATTTCGCCTTCATCGCCGAGGATGACCGGTTTGCCCAGGCGGATGCGCTCGTACAACCCAACGGTCTCCGCCGAGGGTTCCACGCCCAGTTCCTGCTGCAGCATGCGCACACACAGCTGGTATTGTTCCAGCGCGGCAGAGCGGCGCCCGCTGAGCGCCAGCAGCTCCATCAAGCGCCGGTAAGCCTGTTCTTCCAGCGGGGCATGCTTGACATACAACCAGGCGTATTTTTGCATCGTCTCCCAGTCGCCCTGGGTTTTGTAGATCTCGCTCAGGTGGTCGAGGATTTCCAGCAGGTAGCGTTTAAATTGCTCGCGATGGAAAAAAGCCCATTCCTGGAAGGACTGGCTGTTCTCCACGTACAGCCCGGTCAGGAAATCCTGGCGGTAGAGATCCACTGCTTCTTGCAGCTGCTGGGCGCAGGTGGGGCAGGTATCCAGGTTCTTGTGATCGTGGACGCTGTTGGCTTGCAGATGCGCTTTGAAGGTATCGGCATCCACCCAATAAGAGGCCTTTGGGTTGAGCTGGATGGATTCATCGCTGACCAGCAGCAAGGGTTGTGAAGTACGCCGGTCTTCGATGGCATTGCGCACCCCCAACAGCGCCTGGCGCAGGTTGGCGCGGCTCATGATTTCAGGGCGGTCGGGCCAGAACATTTCTGCCAGCAGCTCGCGACTGATGGGGCGTTTGGCTTCCATCACCAGGTACGCCAACAGGGCGCGCTCTTTATCGGTGCGAAATTTGCGCGTGATAGATTGGTTGTCCAGGTTTACCTGGAAATCGCCGAGCAAAAAAAAGGATAATCTCACTGACGCCGCCCAGATCCCTGTGAAAGAAAACTTAGAAATTGGTGAGTTTTTTCTGCAATATCACGCAAAAATCACGCTTTTATCTACGCATATATAACATCTCAATCACGCTTCCTGGTAATAATACCGTTAAATCGGAAGATTTGCAACTATTTATTGGGAAAGGCGACCATGAGAGAGAAACCAGGACTGCACAAATCGTACTTGCTGCGCATCTGGAGGGACAGCCTCGATGGTGAGTGGCGCGCTTCGCTGCAAGATGTGGTCACCTGCGAAAACCAAAATTTTTCAACCGTTTCGTCGCTGTTGGATTTCCTGTCGCACGAAACCAGGCCCCAGGCAGCGACCTTCAGGCTTCAAAATGGCGAGGTGTTTATGCAGCGAACCTGAAAGATAAGGAATATAACGAGAGCTCAGCAAGACCTTTTTTATGTGTAATGGCTTACGCTGACTCCTAAGTGAATATGAGTTCGGGCGCGTAAGTCTAGTTGGTTTAACAACAAAACTCGATAGGAGGAAATTATGAAATTGAAGAAATTGGGAATGATGTTGGTATTTGTCCTGGTCGCAGTGTCCATGGTCACCAGCCTGGTCGCGGC
>CAZTMX010000002.1:0-51320 GCA_964614855.1 uncultured Anaerolineaceae bacterium
CTGGTGCTGGCGTACGCCGTATCGGTGCACAAGGCGCAAGGCTCTGAATTCCCCGCCGTGGTGCTTCCTGTGGTCACCCAACATTATATGATGCTGCAGCGGAACCTGTTGTACACTGCGGTCACCCGCGCCCGCAAGCTGTGCGTACTGGCAGGAAGCCGGCGGGCATTGGGGATTGCAGTGCGCAACAACCAGGTATCCCGCCGGAATACAGCCTTGGATTGGCGTTTACAGCGCTAAATGTTCTAGAACGCTTATTGAAACGGGATGTAATCTGGGACGATTTTGATATCCTGGAGGTACCAGTCCGCCTTTGGGTCGTAAGCGAATGGTTTGCCTTCTGCCAGGAATTGGATGGTAATCGTCTTTTCACTAAAGAGCGATAGAGGGATGGCAGTCAATTTCCATTCCTGGTTGCCGGTGTAATTGGCCATTAAGGACCACCTGCCTTCGGCGTTGATGCTGACGGTGGCATAGCGCGGGATGGTATATTTGTGCCAAAACACCAGGTGCGGGTTTGTCCATGCGGGGTCGATCAGGATGGGCTCTCGGCTGGTGAGCACCAGGTTGATAATGCCGCTCTGCTCAAAGGTGTATTTGTCGTCTCCTTTCCAGCAAACCTGGTCGGAAAAGTGGCAGCCGGAATTGATCTGTGCAAAGCGGGACATCTTCCAATTGGTGATCACAATTGTCTCGGCAGGTGCAGTGGCCGCGGGTCCCGCGGCTTCAGCTGGCGAGGCTGGCGGAAGCACTTCGGGGGCTTGCATGGGTTCAGGTGGGGGAGTGGGCTCTACCGGCTGCAGGGCTGCTATTTGCCCAGCGATGATTGTCTCCTGCGCCTGGATAGTGGCCTGTGCAAATTGCTGCTGCAGCAGGGCAATTTGCGCGGCAGTGGCTGCAACAGCGGCGCTCTGGGTAGATACCGACGCTGCGTTCATCTCTGCCATTGTGGCCTGAACAAACACCGCTTGTTGGGTTTCTTTTATTGCGGGGTCTTCGACAACCGGGGAAGAGCAGCTATAGGCAGGCAGTATTGAGATGAAAAGGATGAGTACGGCGCGCCAAACAGGAATAAACCAGCCCGGGTTTTTTTCAAGCTTTTCCATGATCTTATCCTTTTTGTTACAAATAGCAGGTTATTGGATTATCAGTGAAGGTTATCACTAGATCTAAAAATATTATACATGAAGGGCTGTAAAACTGTTCCAACCAATCCTGGTATTCTAGAGGATATTTTACGGCGCGCCGGGTGCGCTGGTGGATGATGGGTCTCCAGGGATTGGAGTGGCGGGGATGGATGTAGGAGAGCCTGGGAGGTTCTGTGTTTGTCCAAGATCCAATGCAAGTTGCCCCAGGGCAAGTGCGGTATCCGTTTGACTGCCTTCAGCCAGGGCGCGCTGCGCCTGTTCGGTCAGGGTACGGTATATATCCTCATCGTCCAGTAATTCCAGGCGCGCCCGCGCTCTGACGAGATCGTGATTGGCTGCGTAGGCAAGGGCAATCATGGCGCGATATTGATCCTTATCCTGCTTCTGTAAAGCAGCAGGTGAAGTGTCGAAGTACTTCAGCGGCTGCACCCGGTATGCATAAACCAGACCTGCAACCAGACCGAGGATCAGACCAGTCATCAAATACCAGGACCCGCGCGAGGGCTCGTTCATGGTGTGGGCGCTTCCTGCGCAAATGATTGCGCCTGTAACGCAGTCAGTAGCGCCTGCATTAATTCCAGATCAGCATCGGTATAACCGATCTCCTGGGCAAAAATCAAGGCTTGCAAGGTTAGTTCTAGAGGGGGAGTTCTATCAAAAACAGCCAGATGCTGGATCGTTTGCTCCAGATTGTTGTTAACGGAGAATGCCTCCGCCGCCATCAGCACATAGTCCGTGCGATAGTCAATGCGTAGGGTCTCGGGTGATAAATCCTGGCTAGTGCTGGGGTTTAACCACCAGCCGTAAAGTAAACCGGCGCCAATTCCCAGACCGATGGCTAAGATGAAACCAATCCAGCGTTTAATCATGTGCGTATTATGGCACAGAGTACCTCAGTGGGCAAGGGAAAGAAGCCATTGAACGGATTAAGAGAAAAAATCGTACAAACCAGATTGGTTTGTCCAAATATTGATGCTTGATTGTCAACAAAAAATCCTGTAGAATCATTATAGAGAGCCTGCATTACCCTCTCAAATCATAGTCCTGTTTCTTGCCAGGGAGGGACCGAATATGAACGTCATTAAAGTCTCAGGTACTTCACGTACCTCCGCTGTGGCAGGCGCCATCGCTGGAGTCTTCCGTGAAAACAAGCGTGCTGAGGTTCAGGCCATTGGTGCAATTGCGGTGAACCAGGCTGTAAAAGCCCTGGCCCTGGCCAAAGGCTATCTGAAGGAAGATGGTTACGAAATTATCTTTACTCCAGAATTTGTTGACGTAGAAATTGACGATAAAGTCCGCACTGCGATTAAATTTATTGTCGAAGCGCGCTAAACAAAACCCGTAAGAACGGTTAGAATAACAACAAAGAGGCTGGTTGGGCTGGGTGGATCTTTGTGTCTCACCGGCGCGAGCCGTCTTTTGTTGTTATTTTTTAAGCGAGGATCCTTTTCAATTTGAAATTTCGACTGAAATATCTCCAACTACTTATAACGATTGTCCTATCTGGCGCTGTCTTTTGTCTGGCTTTCCTGACCAGCCAACCTGCGGCGGCTTCGCCACTTCAAAGAGGATCTGAGCCAAATACCTTGCTGTGTCTGAAAAGCAAGGGCCGGATGGTGCTGGCGAGCCTGGATAGCGACCTTTTACCCTTGCCGGTGGATTACCGGGTGTATCTGCCGCCCTGTTACGACCATCAAACAAGGCGCAGGTATCCGGTTCTGTTTTTGATCCATGGGCAAAGTTATGCAGATGATCAATGGGACCGCCTGGGGGCAGACGAGATGCTGGATGAGCTTATTGCCAGGGGCGAAGTCTCTCCGTTTATCATTGTTATGCCGCGCGATAGGTACGGCGGCCAACCCTCGGAGAATAACTTTGCCAGGGTGGTGATGGAAGAACTGCTGCCTTTGCTTGAACAGGAATACCGGTTGATGAAGGGGAGAGAATATCGCGCCGTCGGAGGGTTATCGCGCGGGGCAGGTTGGGCAGTTCACCTGGCTACAGTGTACTGGCAGGAATTTTCGATCCTGGGTGCTCACAGCCCGGCAGTGTTTTTTGACGATGCACAAAAAATGCGAGATACCCTGGATGCCATCCCCGCGGGTATGAAGCCAAGGGCTTATGTTGATATTGGGGAGCGGGACCGCCCGGAGATCCTCGAATCCGCTTATTGGCTTGCCCAGGTATTGGACGAAAAGGATATCCCGCACCAATGGCGTCTTTTTACCGGCTATCATTCCGAGAACTACTGGTCATCGCATATGAAACAGTATTTGCGCTGGTACGCAGAGAACTGGTAGCCAGGAGTTGATGATATAATCAGTGGATGATTTTAAGCCTGGAAGAAGTCGAACATATTGCCGAGTTGGCGCGCTTGCAGCTTAACCAGGAAGAGAAAGAGCTCTACCGCGGTCAATTATCCGCAATACTTGAGTACGCAGCTCATCTGCAGCGTCTGGATACCGCTGAAATCCCCCCTACGTCCAGCGTTTTGATATTAGAAGGTACACTTCGTGCCGATGAAGTGCGCCAGGGTTTATCCCGAGACGAAGTATTGCGAAATGCGCCTTTGACTGAAAAAGGGCAATTTCGTGTCCCCCCGGTTCTGGAGTGAGGTGTGGTGAATAACCAGGATTTAAAAATCCCTGCAATGATCACGCGCCTGTCGGATCAATCGAGAAGACTGAACTGAGCCATGCAGAACCTGACTGAACTATCTGTAATCCAAATCATCCTCTCGCTGCGCGCTGGTGATTTCTCCAGCAGCGAGTTGACACAGGCTTATCTCCATCGCATTGGTACACTGGATAAAGACCTGCATGCATTTCTCACCATCACCCCAGAATTAGCCCTGGCACAGGCAGAGCGAGCAGATCGCCTGCTCCTTTCCTGGCGCAAAAACCCGCAGCAGGAACTCTCGCCGTTGACTGGTATTCCGCTGGCAATAAAGGATGTGTTGTGTGTGCAAAGCGTACGCTGCACCTGCGGGTCTCGAATTTTGGAAAATTTTGTCCCGCCGTATAACGCCACAGTAGTTGAGAAATTATTGGCTGCAGGAATGGTTGTGTTGGGGAAAACCAATACCGATGAATTTGCTATGGGTTCATCCACAGAAAACTCGGCTTACGGAGCAACACGCAACCCATGGGATTTTTCTCGTGTGCCGGGCGGTTCCAGCGGCGGCAGTGCAGCCGCGGTGGCAGCGCAATTGGCCCCGCTGGCTTTGGGTTCAGATACCGGTGGAAGCGTGCGCCAACCGGCCGCCTTCTGCGGTGTAACCGGGTTAAAACCCACCTATGGGCGCGTATCCCGTTTTGGTCTGATCGCCTACGGCTCATCGCTGGATGTGGTGGGTGTATTCGCTCCTGCTGCCCAGGACCTGGCGCCGGCTTTTTGCCAGTTCGCAGGGCACGATCCACTTGATGCAACCACTTTAGATTTGCCCGTTCCTGATATTCGCCTGGATAATTCAACAAAAATGGATTTCAGTGGCTTGCGCCTGGGTGTACCGGAAGAATACTTTATCGAAGGCATCCAACCGGAGGTTGAAAGCGCGGTGCGAGAAGCCATCCAAACTTTTGTGGCCCTGGGTGCGCAGATCGTCCCCATTTCTCTCCCGCATACAGAATACGCACTACCGGTGTATTACATCATCGCCCCTGCGGAAGCTTCGGCAAACCTGGCGCGTTTTGACGGCATCCGCTATGGTCCACGCGAAAACGGGGAGAGCCTGTGGGAGGTTTTCAAACACACCCGCGGAGCACGCTTTGGCGCGGAGGTAAAGCGGCGTATTATGTTGGGGACTTATGCGCTTTCTGCCGGGTATTACGACGCCTATTATGGGCAGGCGCAAAAAGTGCGCACTTTGATCAAGCAGGATTTTATGCAGGCTTTTGAAGGCGTGGATGTCATCGCCGCCCCGGTTGCCCCCACCACAGCTTTCCGCATCGGTGAGCACAGCAATGATCCCCTGGCGATGTACCTTGAAGATATCTTTACTCTCCCGGCAAACCTGGCCGGTGTACCGGGGATTTCATTTCCTGTCGGTGCGGATCAAAAAGGCTTGCCGATTGGAATGCAGTTAATGGCGCCGCATTTCAGGGAAGATCTCTTGCTGCACACAGCGCATGGTTTTCAGCAGGCAACCGATTGGCATACCCGTCGCCCGCACCTCATTTGATACACACTGTTCTTTTTTCATTTCTAAGCAATGATATTGCCCGCATCTCAAATTTCGCCTGGAGATAACGACGGCTTCTTGGCTTGCGATTGTTAGCACATGATGTCTCTCCGGCATGACCGGATTGCATGTGATTCTCACGCACTGGCAGAAGCTGCGGTAAATATGGGGCAGGCTTTTACAGAGCCGATGTCAGCCGGTGCGACATATCAGTTATAATTACGAAAATCGAAAGCCTAAAATGAAACTGGGGAGTTTATCCATGAGCAAATCCAAGCTAAACGTTGTCATCCCGATGGCTGGTCTGGGTACACGTTTGCGCCCGCAAACCTGGAGCAAACCCAAACAATTGATCAGCGTGGCAGGGAAATCTGTACTGGATCATGTATTGGATACGCTTTCCTCCTTGCCGAACCCGGAACAGGTGGAGCTAATCAATATTGTCGGGTATCTTGGCGATCAGATTGAGGAGCATATCCGATTTCATTACCCCGACATGGCAACGCGGTTTGTGGTGCAGGAAAACCCGTGCGGCCAATCACACGCCATCAAACTGGCTGAGCAATTTCTGGATGGGCCTCTGCTGATCCTTTTTGCGGATACTTTGATCAAAACAGATCTGACATTCCTGGAAAACGAGCCAGCCGAGGCTGTCGCCTGGGTAAAACCTGTGCCAGACCCGCGTCGATTTGGGGTTGCAGATGTGGATAAAGACGGCTGGGTTACACGCCTGGTTGAAAAGCCGCAAGAGCTTACCAATAACCTGGTTTTGGTTGGTTGTTATTATTTTAAAGAAGCCAGGGATTTGATTTCAGCCATTGATGAGCAAATCAAAAGAGAGATGCAATTGAAGGGTGAGTTCTACCTTGCAGATGCGGTGAATATCATGTTGGAGCGCGGGTTAAGAATGCGCACACAGACTGTCGATGTCTGGCTGGATGCCGGTACACCAGAAGCGCTCTTGGAGACGAACCGTTATTTACTGGAAGCAGGCAAAGACAACAGCATCGAAGCCCGCCAACGCGAAAGCCTGGTTGTGTTTCCACCTGTGTATATCCACCCCAGCGCCGAGGTGCGCGGGTCGATTATCGGCCCCAATGTATCGATAGGCGCGGGGTGTGTGGTTGAAAATTCGATCATCACCGAATCCATCTTAGAGGATGAAGCACGTGCCACGAATGTAATCCTGGAATCATCCCTGGTGGGGCGCAGGGCAGTTCTGTTTCGCCGTACTGCAATCATCAATGCCGGTGACAACACCGAAGTCATGTTATAAAACCAATAGGGTCCAAACCAAAAGGAAAGGAAAATTGCATGAGAAATACATACCTCGCCGATAAGATTGTCACGCTCAAGCCATCTGGAATTCGAAAATTTTTTGATATTGTGGCTACCATGAAAGATGTCATCTCGCTGGGGATTGGGGAACCGGATTTCACCACGCCCGATCCGATCCTCCAGGCAGGCATCCGGTCTCTCCAATCGGGCGATACCCATTACACATCGAATGCCGGTCGCATTGAACTGCGTGAAGAACTGGCCAGGCACCTGGAGCGCCTGTATGGGGTTGCATACAATCCTGTTTCAGAACTTGTGATTACAGTGGGTGTATCCGAAGCATTGTACTTGATCATGACAGCTATCCTTAACCCGGGCGAGGAGGTTATCATCCCCACCCCATGCTTTGTTTCCTACCAGGCAGAGGTGATCCTGGCTGGCGGTGCTGCGGTTGAAGTCCCCTGCCGGGTGGAGGATAATTTCCAACCCAATTTGGAAGCCATTGCAGCTGCCGTTACCCCGCGCACAAAAGCCATTCTGATCGGTTATCCCAACAACCCGACGGGTGCGGTTGCTTCGCGCGAAGTTTTGCTGGGAATTTTGCAGATTGCTGAAAAACACGATCTGATTGTTATTTCCGATGAAATTTACGACCGCCTGGTATATGGTTTGCCGCATGTCTGTTTTGCTGCTTTGCCCGGCGCGAGAGAGCGTACCATCACCCTTGGCGGGTTCTCAAAAGATTATGCCATGACCGGTTGGCGCGTGGGGTATGCCGCAGGTCCAGCTCCCATCATGAAAGGAATGGTCGGCATCCACCAGTTCACCATTATGTCTGCCCCCACGCCTTCCCAGGCGGCTGCTTTAGCTGCGCTGCAACTGGGTGAAACCCATGTCCAGGAGATGGTGGATGAATACGACCGCCGCCGCAAACTCATCGTCAATGGGTTCAACCGGCTGGGGTTGCCCACCTTTGAGCCATTGGGTGCTTTTTATGCCTTTCCAAATATATCCGTCACCGGGATGGATGACGAGACCTTTGCTCAGAAGCTTTTGGAGGAAGAACGTGTGGCAGTTGTCCCAGGTTCCGCTTTTGGCCTGGGCGGTGAAGGCTATGTGCGCTGCTCCTACGCAACCGCTTACGAAAAAATCGAGGAAGCCCTGCGGCGCATGGAAAACTTCATGCACCGTCACGGCTAGGATTTATTAATGGATTTTGAGGCGGTTATCGGTCTGGAGGTTCACGCAGAGCTTGAAACACAGTCCAAGATGTTCTGTGCATGCCCTGTGGTTGATTCTACCCAGGCAGAGCCAAACACAGCAGTGTGTCCGGTTTGTTCAGGGTTTCCGGGCACACTGCCCGTTTTAAACGCCCGGGCGGTGGATTATGCCCTGCGAGTGGCGCTGGCATTGGGTTGCCATATCAACCCCGTCAGCATATTTGCTCGCAAGAATTATTTCTATCCAGATCTCCCCAAGGGATACCAGATCTCCCAATACGAGCAGCCGTTGGCTCTAAACGGCCGGCTATCTATCATCACTTCTAAGGGAGAGCGGTCCATCCGTATCCGCAGAGTGCATCTTGAAGAGGATACCGGGAAATTAACCCACGTCACTGAAGGAGAGGCTGGATATTCCCTGGTCGATTTGAATCGGGCGGGGGTGCCCTTGTTGGAGATCGTCACCGAACCCGATATGCATTCTGCCGAGGAAGTGCGAGTGTTTGCCGTCACCTTGCGCTCAGTACTGCGTTACCTGGGTGTAAACAGCGGAGATATGCAAAAAGGCGTGATGCGGATTGAGCCGAATGTATCTGTGCGACCTTCGGGCATCCAGGAGCTTGGTACAAGGACTGAAATTAAAAACCTGAACAGCTTCCGCGTTCTGGAACGCTCCGTGGCGTATGAGATTAAGCGGCAGAGTGCTGCTTTGGAAAATGGGGAGCCTGTTTTCTTGCAAACAATGGGCTGGGATGATGCCAGGGGTGTGACGGTTGTGCAGCGCAGCAAAGAAGAAGCGCACGACTACCGGTATTTCCCCGAACCGGATTTGCAACCCCTGGTGATAGAACCCCAGATGGTGGATGAAATCCGCGCCTCTCTGCCGGAGATGCCTGCAGCCCGTATGAATCGTTTTTGCCGCCAGTACGAATTGAGCACATACGACGCCGAAGTGCTCACGGCCGAAAAAGAAGTGGCAGATTATTTTGAACAGGTGGTGAGCGCCTTGTCTTCGGCGTCTGCCAAGTTAGCCTCCAATTACATCACGGGAGATTTATTCAACCTGATCAATAAAAGCGGGGGTACAATCACTGAACTCCGAATATCCGCAGGCAATTTTGCGGGTCTGATTGATCTGGTTGCTTCCGGGGAGATCAGCTCCAATATTGCCCATACCGTTCTCGCAGATATGTTTGACACAGGCGATTCTGCACCACAGGTCATCGACCGGGCTGGTCTACAACAGGTATCCGATACAGATGTGATCATGGAAATGGTCCAGCAAGTCTTTGCGCAGAACCCGGATCAGGTGCGGTTGTATCTTGAAGGAAAGGAAACGTTGGCAAACTGGTTCTTCGGGCAGGTGATGCGATCTGCACAGGGCAAAGCAAACCCGCAGGTCATCCGGCAGGTTTTGAGCCAGCAACTGGACAGGTTGGGCGAGGTATAAAACTGCCGCATGGATGATTGTCACAAAGGAATGAATATACAAATCACTTGACGTTTATCCTGCCAGAGATAATAATAGCCTTAGCGAAAACATCATTGAATACAGCTAGAAAAAATTGAACCGGCGCAAGCAATTAGCGCACAATAGATAACCGAAAAAATTATAGACATCAGGAGGAAAGGTATGGCAGAATTAATTAATGCATTTCAAATGGCTCAAGCACAATTCGATCACGTCGCGGAACAGTTGAACCTTGATCCGCAGGTCTCTCAAATTCTTCGTTGGCCGTCCAGAGAATTCAAATTCCAGGTACCTGTTCGCATGGATGACGGCTCAATCAAAGTATTCTCAGGTTATCGGGTCCAGCACAACGATTCTCGCGGCCCATGCAAAGGCGGCATCCGATTCCATCCTTCTGAAACCTTAGATACCGTGCGTGCCCTGGCTATGTGGATGACCTGGAAATGCGCCGTGGCAGATATTCCGTTGGGAGGCGGTAAGGGCGGCGTTCCGGTTGATCCTTCCACGCTCTCGATCAGTGAGAAAGAAAAGCTGTGCCGCGGTTGGATTGATCAGATGTGGCGCAATATCGGCCCTCGCCAGGATGTCCCGGCTCCGGATGTCGGCACAACACCCCAGATGATGGGTTGGATGATGGATCAATATTCTAAGCTGGTTGGTCAATATACACCCGGTGTGATTACTGGTAAACCGGTTGGCGGTGGTGGTTCCCTTGGTCGTAAAGAAGCGACCGGTTTTGGCGTAATTTACACGGTACGTGAAGCCATGAAGCATCTCAGGCTCGACCCGGGCAAATCTGTGGCTGCCATCCAGGGCTTTGGCAATGTGGCGCAATATGCCGCCATCGGTTTCAAGAACTTCCTGGGCGGCAAGGTTGCCTGTGTATCCTACTGGGATCGTGAAGATCGCGTGTCCTACACAGTAAGCCATCCGGACGGCATTGACCCGGTTTTCCTGCAGTCTGCCACAGACCAGTACGGATCCATCGATAAAAGCAAAGTGCGCAAGGCAGGATATGTCATCGAGGACGGCGATGCATGGATCAGCAAAGACGTGGATGTGTTGATCCCGGCAGCTTTGGAAGGCCAGGTGAATGGCGAATCGGTCAAGCGCATCAGCGATCGTGTACGCGTGCTTGCGGAAGGCGCCAACGGCCCGACCACTCCAGAGGCCGATGCCGTGCTCAAACAAAATAACGTCTTTGTCGTCCCGGACTTCTTGTGCAATGCCGGTGGGGTTACCGTGTCTTATTTTGAAGGCGTTCAAAATGACATGAACTTCTACTGGACGCGTGATGAAGCGCTGGAAAAACTGGATACCAAGATGACCCAGGCCTTCAAGAGCGTATTAGAAATGTCCGAAGGCGAGAAGGTGTATATGCGTGATGCTGCCTACATGGTGGCAATCAAGCGCGTGGTCACCGCCATGGAGCTGCGCGGCTGGATTTAAACCAATCCCCTTTCTGACTGAAATCCCCCCTTATCCTTTATCGAGAAATAGGTTAAGGGGGTTTTTTATTCCTATCCCAAATTGCGCATGGTAAAATAACATATTAATTGCAAACACAACTGAAAAAACCAGAGAGGACGGCCAAGATGAAAATTACTGTTCTACAAGAAAACCTGGCACGGGGTGTGAGTATTGTCTCGCGCGCTGTTTCCCCACGCAGTACCCTCCCTGTTCTGGCGAATATCCTGTTGGCAACGGATGAAGGCCGTCTGCGCCTGTCGGCGACAAACCTGGAACTTGGGATCACGTGTTGGATTGGGGCAAAAATCGAAGAGGAAGGCTCTACAACCGTGCCCGCGCGCACCTTTGCCGATCTTATCGGGACACTTTCTGATAAGAATGTGGATATGACGCTGAATGTGCGCACCCAATCGCTCAATTTGCGCTGCGGGCCGTCGGTTACCGACATCAAGTGCATTGATGCCCAGGAGTTTCCTCCCATGCCGGTAGCAGATCTTTCGCAAGGGCTGCAGATCAACATCGCTGACGCCAAAGAGATGATCCAGCAGGTCGCCTTTGCGGCCTCCGCTGATGACGCTCGACCGATTCTGACCGGTGTTTTGGTTACAGTGAACGGCGATAATATCACCATGGCTGCAGCCGATGGCTTTCGCCTTTCGGTGCGGCGTGCGCATATCTCCTCTCCAGTGCAGCGCCCGTTGAAGGCGGTTATCCCTGCCAGCGCTTTGCGTGAACTGGCGCGTATTGCGTCGGATGGCGACCAGGCATTATCGTTGGTGCTTCCCCCGGGGCGTGGACAGGTGATTTTCAGATTGCGTGATATTGAGCTGGTCTCCCAGTTAATCGAGGGAAACTTTCCTGACTTTGAGCAAATCATCCCCCGGCGCTGCGATACACGCGCTGTGGTGAACACAGCATCTTTCCTGAAGTCCTGCAAACAAGCAGAGGTCTTTGCCCGGGAAGGTTCGCATATCGCCCGAATTGATATCCAACCCGGTTCAGAGCTCCAGCCTGGCACAGTGGAAATATCCGGGCAATCCGAAGAAACCGGGCACAGCCAAAACGTCGTGGATGCGACCATTGAAGGATCGCAGCTGCTGATTGCTTTTAATGTGCGTTTTCTGCGCGAAGTACTCGAAGTGATTAAGACGCCCAATGTAGCCCTGGAAACATCGACGCAAACCAGCCCCGGGGTCATCCGGCCGGTGGGCGCGCCCGATGGGCAGGGCGAATTTATCCATGTTATTATGCCCATGCACCTGGGCAGCTAATTTTTGAACCAATTTACACGGATCCAGGTTAGCGCTTCGTCTCAAGAGGGTGCTAACCTTTTGTGCATTATTTTTGGATAACCGCCTATGGCATTATCTCCTGCCTCCTCAGATCGCACGCTGTCGATATACCTCTCCCTGGCGCAATACCCAATCCTGGCCACGCAGATTCGCTCGCGCATGCGCCGCGAATTATTCAGCCGGGGTGTGATCAAGAAGCAGACCTTTGAGGCTGAAGCGCGTGAAAAAGCCATCCGTTCCCAGGCATTGGAGGGTTTGCACGATCCGTTTTCTGAGGAACCTGCGGATGTCTGGGACTTACGTCTGTCTCGGGTGAAGGATCATCTGACAGATTTTTACTTTGCCTATAACCTGCCCTATGATTTGTTCGAAAAGATCGTAAAAGATGCGCTGGCTGAGCGCGGCGCAGGTATGGCGGATTTCCAGGTTTCTTTTAACCCGGAACTGGCGCCGCAAAACATGCTGTTTGAGCAGGCAATGGCCATTGAAAAAATGCCGCCCGAGATGCGCGTACAACACGAGGCACACCTGCAAGAAATCAAGGTGGTTTTAATCCGTACCTTGATCAGCGACCAGCTGGCATATCTGAAAATCGCCAAAGATTGGTTTACCATCAGCGATTTGAATGAAATTCGGACACATAAAGTCGGGCAGGGTAAAATCGGCGGGAAGGCTGCCGGTATGCTGCTTGCGGCGCGAATTTTATATGAAGCTGGCGACGAAGACATCCGCTCCTCCCTGAGGCTGCCAGAATCCTACTTCCTGGGTGCAGATATCACTTACACTTTTATGGCGCTTAACAGCCTGATGCACTGGGGAGATCAGAAATACAAGCTTGAAGAGCAGATTCGCGCCGATTATCCCCTTATCCAAAGGGAATTTTTGAGCGGTGAGTTCCCCCCCGATATCCTGGAAAAATTCCGCAATTTGCTCGCACAGATCGGTGATAAACCGGTTATTGTGCGCTCTTCAAGTCTGTTGGAAGACAACTTTGGCACCTCCTTTGCCGGGAAATATGAAAGTTATTTCTGTCCGAACCAGGGTAAGCCATCTCAAAACCTGCGCGACTTTACCCGGGCGATCATCCGTATTTATGCCAGCATCTTCAATCCAGATGCCCTGTTGTACCGCCGAGCCAAGGGGTTGCTGGACTACGATGAACGCATGGCAGTTTTGATCCAGGTGGTGCAGGGAGAAAAATACGGGCATTATTATTTACCCCACGGCGCGGGGGTGGCTTTCAGCCGCAATCTCTACCGCTGGTCCCAGCAAATTCGCCGGGATGATGGTTTTATGCGGCTGGTATGGGGGTTGGGTACGCGTGCGGTGGACCGTGTTGGCAATGACTATCCCCGGCTGGTGGCCCTCAGCCACCCGCTTTTGCACCCGGAAGCCTCCCCGGTTGCAATTCGCCGTTATTCCCAGCAGTACGTGGATTTGATCGACCTGGAAAACAACGAGATGAACATCCTCCCGGTGCAGGAGGTAATGGACCCTCGCAACCCGATCGCCCGCTATATTGTGCAGGTGGATCTGGGAGGTTATCTCAGCCCGCTGCGCATGTCTTTGAGTGATGTGGAAAAAGAGAACCTGGTAATCACTTATGATGAATTGCTGCGCCGGACGCCGCTGGCAAAGCGGATGACCCGCGCTTTGCAGCTCTTGGAAGAAAAATACCAATCGCCGGTAGATACCGAGTTCACTATCGAAATCGTCAACCCGAGCAGCACTACACCGGATGTGCTCATCTCCTTGCTTCAATGCCGGCCTCAAAGCCATCTTAAAGAGAGCGAAGCGCTGTTGCCAAAAAACCTGCAGGAAAAGGATCTCATTTTTTCCACCCCGCGCATGGCACCCGAAGGGCGGGTGCGCGAAATCAAGTATGTATTGTTTGTGCCGCCGGAAACCTACTTCAGCCTGGAGACCCCTGCAGAACGGGCAGAACTGGCTCGCGTCATAGGCAAATTAAACAAAGAGCTCAAGGACCAGACCTTTATCTGCGTCGGTCCTGGTCGCTGGGGGACAAATAACCCAGACCTGGGGATAACAATCGGTTATTCAGACATTTATTACTCACGTGCGCTGGTTGAGCTAACCGGCGAGGGGATTGGCAATGCCCCGGAAGCCTCTTTCGGTACACATTTCTTTCAAGACCTGGTTGAGTCGAATATTTACCCCCTGGCGATTTACCTGGAAGATGAAGAGGCGGTTTTCAACCGGGATTTCTTCTACCAGACCCCCAACCAGCTGCTTGATTTCCTGCCGGATGAAGCGATTTGGCTAGATTACTTACGCTTGATCGAAGTTTCAAGCTTTCGCAGCAACACCCATCTGGAACTTATCATGGATGACGAAGAGGGGCGTTCAGTGGCTTTCTTGGAGCAGAACTCATGAAGCGTTTTATTGCAGTGGCAGGAAATATCGGCGTCGGTAAATCGACCCTGGTCGGTATGTTATCAAAAAGGCTGGGATGGCAGCCTTTTTATGAGCCCGTGGCGGAAAACCCATATCTGGCAGATTTCTACCATGACATGCGCGCCTGGGCGTTCCATTCCCAGATATTTTTTCTGACCCGCCGTTTGCGCGCTCACAGGCAGTTGCTTGATCACCCCACCTCAGCCATTCAGGACCGCAGTGTGTATGAAGATGCCGAAGTTTTCGCCCACAACCTTTACCTGCAGGGTTGGATCGATGAGAGGGATTATAAATCCTACACAGAGTTGTACCAGGTTTTGTCCGAATTCTTGCCGCCGCCCGACCTGGTGATTTACCTGCGCGCTTCTGTATCTACCCTGGTGGACCGCATCCAGTTGCGAGGACGCGATTACGAACGCCGGATTTCGACAGAATATTTGGAACAATTAAACGCGCTTTACGATAGCTGGATCACCCACTTCAGCCTGTGCCCGGTATTGACTGTGCCGGCCGATAACCTGGATTACGTGGCCAATTCGGGTCACCTGGATCTAATTGTGTCCAAGGTGCAGGACAAGCTGGTGGGTAAGGAAGAGGTTGTCTTTAACCCGGACGAGATGTAAACCCGCGCCGCATCCCAGGATGATAAGTTTTGCGGTTCGCTGGTGAGAACCCACTACCTTTTGGGTTCTTTCAGTTGCTCCCCATCCAGGGTTCCCAGGGGCATACCGCACGCTTTACAAAAATTGCTATCGCGTGTATTTACTTTCCCGCAATTGTTGCAGGTGTTTTTCTTTTTCTTGCCTGCGGGTAATAGGCGGATTTTGGGTTTTGGTAGGTGAAGGCGCGGCCTATTTTTGATCAATTTTCCCGCTGCATTCCTGCCTTTTGCCAGCGCCTGGGTGTACAGGTCTTGCATCTGGCTTTTTGAAATATGCTTTCCAGTGAGGTACCATTGGTTGACTGCATGGCCCACCACATACGTCCCGGCATAGGATACGGCTACTTTTGGCACGATGCCCCAGACTGGGATCATACCGACCAGGCTGCGAGCCAACTGCCGCCAGATAAAGCTGCTGCCCAACACGCTGCCAAATTCGCCCACGTAATCTTGCCAGCGGGTGGAATAGCCCAGCGCCAGCCCGAGTTTGTAAACAAGATATGCCTGCGTCTTGGTCAAGACCACCGCATCTGCCACTGTAATCGGCAGGTTGAATACGCCCACAGTTTCAGCCAGGCCTGTGCTGAGTGCATAGGCGGCATTTGAAAAGCAAGTGTCGTTGATCAGGTATTGGGAGATTGAGGAGCGGAAAAGCGGGAAATTTCTGCCCAGGCTCAAGATTTTATCCGGCAGCAACTCGATCACAGCTGGGGCGAAGGTTTTTAAGAGGAAATCGCTGTCCAGGGCGGATCCCCAGGCTACCCTGCGGCGGCGCTGGCGCGTCCACGGGCTGATGCTTGTTCCATCACCGGCATGGGCAAACTGGTTGATAAAGACTAATGTTTTCTTATCCGAGTTCGCCCATCCTTGTACCAGTTCTTGCTGCAGGCTGGTATCGCTATCATCATCGCGCACCACCAGGATGATCAGGTCCGCATCCAGCTCAACGCTGGCTTTTTCCAGGTCTATGATTAATATAGGTGCATCTGTCTCAGCACCCAAGCGCGCCGGGTCGCGGCGCATCTGGTTTGCCAGTGTGTGCCTGCCCGAACCCGGCGCCCCCACCAGGACGATGCGCACATGCTCCAATGCCTGCTGCTGGATGGGTTTTAGATCGATTTCTTTGATCGTGGAAAGGCTTTCGCTTAACAGGGGGAACTTTGCCATGGATCACCTCACTACGCTGATTCTATCATGACCTGGCGGGGATATTTTCCTGTGATTTGCATTGCACCAGCAAGGGATGTGAGAGTACAATGGGACAGGTTTCTTTTCGCAATTTTCTGTTTCACACCAAGGAGATAGCTATGGATGCAGAATTTCTACAGGCGATGGCGCAAAGTATCATCGATGGCGATGCAGAGGCAGCAGAGGCGCTGGCCCGGCGTGTGGTTGAACTGGGGCTGGACCCGCTGCAGGCTATTGATAAGGGATTTGTTATCGGTGTCAACCATGTGGGGGCGGAGTTTAATGACGGCAATGCCTACCTGCCCGAACTGGTGATGGCTGGCGAAGCCATGAAGGCTGCCGTCAATATCCTGGAACCGGAGATGGCGCGCCGCGGCTCGGCGCGTGAGATGCTGGGTAAGGTGGTGATCGGCACCATCCATGGGGATATCCATGATATCGGCAAAACGCTGGTCGCCACCATGCTTTCTTCTGCCGGTTTCCAGGTGTACGACCTGGGTGTGGATGTGCCTGTGCAGGCGATGCTGGACAAGGCAATTGAGGTCGGCGCCGATATCATCGCTGTCAGCTCCTTGCTCACCACCACCATGGTGCGCCAGCATGATCTGATTGAAGCGCTGGATGATATTGGCTTGCGCGGCAAGGTCAAAGTGATGGTCGGAGGCGCGCCGGTGACAATGGAATGGGTGAAAGAGATCGGCGCAGATGGATACAGTGAAGATGCCATCGGTGCAGTGGCTGTAGCCCGGCAGTTGTTGGGCAAATAGGCGGCAGTCATGTTCGAAAAAATTAAGTCTATCACCAACCCAAAACTAAAGCTGGAAATCCTGAGTAAGGATGAAGTCCAGCGCATCCATACCGCAACTCTGGATGTCATCGAACAAACCGGGGTCAGGTTCCCATCCAACAAGGCGCTGGATATCTGGCAGGCGCACGGCGCCCAGGTGGACCGCAGCACGGGGGTTGTCAAAGCCCCCGGTGCGCTGATCGAGCAGGCTCTGAAAAGCGCCCCAACAGCCTACACCCTGGCGGCGCGCGAGGCAGCGCAAGACCTGCCGTTGGACGGCAACCATGTGTATGTTGCCACCGACGGTTGCGGGGTGGAAGTATTGGATATCCATTCGGGCGAGCGCCGGCGTTCTCGCCTGCAGGATGTGGCGGATATCGCCCGCGTGGCAGATGCACTGGAAGAGATTGCTTTCCACTGGGTGGCGGTCTCCGCCCAGGATTGCCCGCCGCAGACGCGCGGTTTACACGAATTGCGTGCCATCTGGCAGAACTCGACCAAGCATGCCCAAACCGAAAGCGTCTATAACGAACAGGAAGCACTGGCTGCGGTGGAAATGGCAGCCACCATCGCCGGCGGTCGCCAGGCCTTGCGGGAGCGCCCGCCGCTTTCCTTAATGCAATGCAGCGCCCCGCCTTTGGGGCACGACGGCGGCAGCCTGGACGCCGCCCTGGTTGGGGCGGAAGCCGGTCTGCCGGTGGGTTTTATGACCATGGCCTCCTGCCTGACCACCGGCCCGGCCACCCTGGCGGGCACGCTGCTGGTGGGCAATGCCGAGGTGATTGCCGCCACCGCGCTGATCCAGCTGGCATATCCAGGTGCGCCTGTGTTTTATGCCGCCGCCCTGACGGCTTCCGATCTGCGCAGCGGGGCATATACCGGCGGCGGTCCGGAGGATTACCTCTTTGGCGCAGCCACCAATGTGCTGGCCGATTTCTACAACATCCCGCTGTCCATGGGTTCTTTTGCCACCGGCGCCAAGCAGCCGGATTGGCAGGCGGGTATCGACAACAGCCTGTCCACCTTTATGGCCAGCGTGGTGATGTCGGATATGCTGCTGGGGGTGGGTCTGCTGCACGGCAGCCGCATCTGGTCGTACCCCCAGATGCTGATGGATTGCGAGATATTCTCCATCATTCACAAAATGATGCAAGGGATTGTGGTCGATGACGAGACCCTGGCGCTGGAGGCGATCCATGCCGTCGGTCCGGGCGGGAATTTCCTCAGCCAGAAGCATACCCGCAAGCATATGCGCGAAGTGTTTATGCCGCGCTACATGGACCGGCGCCCGTACAATGCCTGGGAAGAGAAACAGGACGGCGCACAAGATTGGGCGTTGGCAGAAGCGCGCCGGCTGCTGGCTGAACACCAGCCAAAGGCATTGGACCCGCAATTAGACAAAGAACTGCAGCGCATTATTGCCGCTGTTGAAAGGGCAGCCTGATGGCGCAACCCGGTATCTCTTTATTGGACGCTGCATTAATCGAGCAAATCCTGGCAGAGGCCTTTCAGCTGATGCAGCAGCCAGGGATCATGGTACAGTCCCCGGCTGCCCTGGAACTCCTGGCGCAAGGCGGCGCCAGGGTGGATTTTGAGCACCAGGTCGCCTCCATTCCTGAAAGCCTGGGGCGCTGGGCGTTGGAGCGCGCGCCCAAACGCTTCCACCTGTGCAACCTGCACGGCGACCCGGTGGTGCAGTACGGCGGCGATGCAGTGCAGTTCGACCCCGGCTCATCGGGCGTGCATGTGCTGGATGCGGATACCCTGGAGCATAAGCCGTCCACCTCGGCAGATCTGCTGCGTATTATCAAGATCACCGAGATGCTGCCGGAATTCGAAGCCCAATCCACTGCGGTGGTCTGTCACGACTCGCCGAAGGAAATAGGTGATATCTACCGCCTGTACCTGGTGCTGCGCAGCTCTGCCAAACCGGTGGTTACCGGGGCGTTTACGGCGGCGGGGCTGCAGCCCATGCTGGAGCTGCTGGCGCTCTTTTGCGGCGGCAGGCAGGCGATGGCGGCGAAACCGCGAGCTGTGTTTGATG
This sequence comes from uncultured Anaerolineaceae bacterium, assembly GCA_964614855.1. Taxonomy (GTDB): domain Bacteria; phylum Chloroflexota; class Anaerolineae; order Anaerolineales; family UBA4823; genus CAWJHE01. The sequence goes on from CAZTMX010000002.1 coordinate 19,155, forward strand.
TCTGCCCCACGCCGCCTTTGATTTGGAGCGATTTCGGCGCGCAAAACCTGATTGAGCTGGCGCGGGCGGGACTTCCAGCCCAGATTATCTCCATGCCGCTGGCAGGCGCAGCCTCCCCGGTGACCTTGCTCGGCTCGGTGGTGCAGCATGCTGCCGAAACCATCAGCGGTATCGTGATCCACCAGCTTGCTGCCCCGGGTGCTCCGGTGGTATGGGGCGGCGCCCCGGCAATTTTCGATATGCGCACGGGCTCCACCCCCATGGGCGCAATCGAAACCGCCATGCTGGATGCGGCCTATTCACAGGTAGGAAAATCATTGGAGCTGCCCACGCATACCTACCTGGGCGCCAGTGATGCCAAGATCGTCGATGCGCAGGCAGGCATGGAAAGCGGCATGTCGGCTTTGGTGGGTGGGTTGGCGGGGATAAACATGATCTCCGGCGCGGGGATGCTGGATTTCCTGGCCTGCTTCAGCCCGGAGAAGCTGGTGATCGACGCCGAAGCGGTGGGGATGGTCAAGCGCCTGCTGAGCGGGATCTCCCGCCGTACAGATACGCTGGCAATCGAGCTGTTTGCGGGGATCCATTTTAAAGGCGAATTTCTCAAGCAAAAAGCCACGCGCCAGTTGTTTGCGCTGGAGCAGCACCTGCCTTCGCCGGTGATCGACCGGACATCCATCCGCACCTGGCAGCAGAGCGGGGGAAAAGATGCCTTTGCCAGGGCGAAGGAGCGCGCCGGCAGCCTGCAGCAAGCTTACCAGCCGCCGGTGATAGATACAGGGTTATTAAAGGAGGCCGACAGGATGCTCACCCGCCTGGCAAACCGCAGCGGCGAGGAGCCGCTGCCCTTAATGAAATGGTAAGTCAATCGCACAGCGCGAACCAGGAAAATTGGCGCAAAAGGCCGTGCATCACAAAGGAATAGAACAAGGAGCGCATTGAAATGAAACAGGATGAAGGTTTTGCAGCACAGCTTGTGTCCTGGCGCCGCCAGATCCACAGCTGCCCCGAACTGGGTTTTTGCGAGCACAAGACGGCTGCCCTGGTTGCCCAGGAGCTGGGGCGCATGGGCTGGCGGGTGCGGACGGGTGTCGGACGCACCGGGGTGGTGGGCGAGCGCGGCAGCGGTGCACCAGTCATCGCCATCAGGGCGGATATGGACGCCCTGCCCATCCAGGAAGCCAATGCTGTCCCTTACGCTTCGCAAACCCCGGGGCTGATGCACGCCTGCGGTCACGATGCGCATGTCGCCATGCTGTTAGGCGCAGCACAGCTGCTTACCAGGGAGGAGTTTCCCGGCACGGTGCGCCTGTTGTTCCAGCCTTCTGAAGAGGTGGCAGATGCCGAAGGCGCCAGTGGGGCGCCGCGCATGATCGAAGACGGCGCACTGGATGGAGTCTCGCTGGTCATCGCTCTGCATGTGGATCCTACCACAAAGCCCGGCACTATCCGTCTGGGTTCTGGACCGGCTTCCGGTGGGGTGGGTTCCTTTTTTGCTTCGATCGTTGGACACGGCGGGCACGGTGCTCGCCCACACCAAACCGTGGATCCGATTTACCTGGCGGGGCATGTGATCCTGGCGCTGCACGGGATTGTCTCGCGCCGGCTGGACCCCGTGGCGCCGGCTGTGATCACCATCGGCTCGCTGCACGGTGGGGACGCGGAAAACGTCATCCCGGATGAAGTGAAGTTGTCGGGCACCATCCGTTTTCTGGATCTCGATGTACGCAAAGCAATTCGTGCGGAAATCACGCGCGCATTTGAAGTCGCCCGTGCTCTGGGTGGGGATTACAGGCTCGAATTTGACACGGGCTCACCGCCGATGATCAACCACCCCCAGGCGGTGGAGGTGATCCGGCGTGCGGCGGAAAAGTTGATCGGCGCCGAGGCGATCTTGCAACCAAAAGCCGGGTTGGGTGCGGAGGACTTCGGCGCTTTTTCCGATATCGTACCCGGCGCCATGTTCACGCTGGGCTGCCGGATTGAAGGCAATGAGCGCCAGCTGCATAATTCGCATTTTGACCTGGATGAAGGTTGCTTGCCGGTCGGTGCTGCCCTCTTGGCACAATCCGCCCTGGAATATTTGCGCGGCGCGAGGTGAGGCCACGGCGTGATCGCCGGCTTGATCGATTGCAAAAAGCCTGGGTATCGAGGCTGTTGATCGATGGATCCGAAGACAACTATGCGAGAAGACCCCCTGCACGCCTGGGATGTGAGCCCCGCTGAGGCAATCGCTATCCAACAAGACCTGCGCTGCCGGGTAGTGCGTCAGAATGCCCTGGGTGTAGTGCGGCTGGTGGCGGGGGTGGATGTAGGCGTCGATCCGGTGTTGAAAACGGGGTGCGCCGCGGTGGTCGTCCTGAGCTTTCCCGAACTTAAAATCCTGGAAACTGCCCAGGCGAGCTTGCCGTTGCGTTTTCCCTATGTGCCGGGGCTGTTGTCATTCCGCGAAGTACCCGTGATCCTGGAAGCGCTGCAGAAGCTGGCGCAGCTCCCAGATTTGATTTTATGCGACGGCCAGGGGCTGGCGCACCCGCGCCGCTTTGGTTTGGCCTGTCATCTGGGGGTGTGGTGCGATCTTCCCTGCATCGGCGTGGCAAAATCCCGCCTGCTGGGGGAATACCAACCGCCCGGTGAGCAGCGCGGTGATTGGCAGCCGCTGCTGGATTCAGGCGAAGTGATCGGCGCAGTTTTGCGCACGCGCGCTCATGCGAAACCGCTGTTTATTTCCACCGGTCACCGGGTGGATCTGTCCACGGCGATTTCCTATGTCCTGCGCTGCGCCCCAAAATACCGGCTGCCCGAGACCACCCGCCAGGCGCACCGGTTGGCTTCCCAAATGGGAGGCGCTTTGAAGTAAGCCTAAGACCACATCCTGTGGAAGCACCCCCCGCTGCAATTGTAAACATCCTGGATAGAGTTTGAAGTACATGGAGAAAAGACCATGACTGGTGAAAAGAAAATCGATCTGTACCTCTCCTTCTATGAAGATGAAATGAACAGTGCCCTGCTGTATGAAGAAGTTTCGAAGACGGAGAAGAACCCAAAGCTGGCAGAGGTTTACCAACGCCTGGCTGCCACCGAGCGAAATCATGCGGCAACCTGGCGCAAGAAGCTGGCAGAAGCCGGGGTAAGCCTGGAGCCCTTTAAACCATCCTGGCGTACCCGCACCTTGCTATGGCTGTCGCGACAGTTTGGTATTGATGCGATCCTGCCCAGCCTATCCAACATGGAGGCGGGTGGTACACATGCTTATAACACGCAGGAAGGCGGCAGGCAGATGGCGGCTTCAGAACAGTCGCATGCACGCTTGCTGCGCTTGATCGGTAAAAGCATGCACGGCGGGTTGGAGGGCGGTGCGCTGGCAAAACTGGAGGGCCGCCACCGTACAGCAGGAGGCAATGCGCTGCGGGCGGCGGTGTTGGGCGCCAATGACGGGTTGGTATCCAATTTCAGCCTGGTGATGGGAGTGGCAGGGGCGGCGGTGGCCGGAAAAGGCATCTTGTTATCCGGTCTGGCGGGTCTTCTGGCTGGCTCGATATCGATGGCGCTGGGCGAGTGGATTTCAGTACAAAGCTCGCGTGAATTATACAAACGGCAGATTGAAATCGAGCTTGAAGAGATCGAGCAGGCACCGGAAGAGGAGATGGAAGAGCTGGCCTTGATCTACCAGTCGCGGGGTCTGGATGAAAGAGCAGCGCGACGGCTTGCCGGTCAGATCATGAGCAACCCGCAGAATGCTATCGACGCCCTCAGCCGGGATGAGCTGGGGATCGACCCAGATGAGCTGGGCGGCTCGGCCTGGGAAGCCGCATTGACTTCCTTTCTACTGTTCGCCTTAGGGGCTATCTTGCCAGTATTTCCTTTCTTTTTTCTGAGCGGCTTGCCTGCGGTCGCGGCCAGCACTGGGCTGTCGGCGCTCGGGCTGTTTGTCATCGGCGCAGCCATCACCCTATTTACCGGTCGCTCGGTGTGGTCCTCAGGTCTGCGCCAGGTGGCATTCGGCCTGGCTGCTGCCGCGGTCACCTACCTGGTTGGCCGCCTGCTGGGCGTCAGCGTGGGTGGATGATCCGATTTTTGAGTTAGAATTTGAAAATAATCAAATTTTGTATCACAGGAAATCAACCATGAAAAAAATCTGTATCTATTGCGGCTCGGCTGATGAAATAAACCCGGAATACCTGCAGGCGGCGCGCCAGATGGGCGCAGCGGTGGCGCAGCGCGGCTTGCAGTTGTGGTACGGCGCTGGTAGCACGGGGATGATGGGCGCGGTGGCGGACGGCGCCCTGGAGGCAGGCGGTGAGGTGGTGGGGGTGATCCCCCAGCTTTTCAACACCCCGGTGCTGGCGCACACTCGCCTGACACGCCTGGAGGTGGTCGATTCCATGCACGAAAGAAAGCAGCGGCTGGCGGAGCAAGCGGATGCCTTTATCGCTTTGCCGGGCGGGTTTGGTACATTTGAGGAATTGTTTGAAATCCTCACCTGGTCGCAAATTGGGCTGCACCACAAACCGGTGGGGTTGTTAAATTCCCTGGGTTATTTTGATCCCCTGCTCAAGATGGTGGATCATGCCAGGCAGGAGGGTTTTATCTACGGAGAACACAAACAACTTCTGGCATCTGCCCGCAACCCGCAGGAATTGCTGGATTTGCTGGAAAACCACCGCCGGCCGGATGGTTTGGATCGCTGGTTAACTCGTAATGGTTAATAGTTTTCTATGGTATAATTCGCGCTGCGAGGGGATTTTGGCGGCTAAACCCGCCCTGGGTGGTGACTTGAACGGCTGCTTGCCGTTGTTTTTATAGCGTGCTATAATTACGATAACATCCATTATCTTTCTTATCCATTATCCCCCTTCCGGTGTTCAAAATTTGTAACCTGATTTCCCAGCCTTTATTTTATTGGATTACCTTCCTGGCATCACCCTGCCGGGGATAATGTTTTACCAGCATGAGCACATTCCAATTTCCACAAACCCCTTAGAGCAAGGAAACTATGAAAGTCATCGAATTAGAAAACGCTTCACTTAGTGCTTTACGTCAGATGGCGCGGGACTTAGATGTCCAGAACGCAACCCGTATGAAGAAGGAAGACCTGATCTTGCGTATCCAGCAGGTCGAAGCAGAAAGGCAAGGTCTGGAATTGCGCGGCGGTATCCTGGAGATCATGAGCGAAGGCATCGGCTTTTTACGCTCAGGCCATTACCAACCAGGGCCGTATGACGTCTATGTCTCGCAATCCCAAATCCGCCGCTATAATCTGCGCAACGGTGATTTGATCATCGGACACGTGCGCCCACCGCGCGAAAGCGAGCGCCATTACGGCCTTTTAAAGGTCGAGACAGTTAATGGCCTCGAGGCCGAAGACGCCAAGCGCCGCCCGACATTTGAATCGCTGACGCCTATCTTCCCGGATACGCGCTTCGATCTGGAGCTGGACCGGCATACGATGGCGACACGCCTGATCAACCTGGTCACACCCATCGGGCGCGGCCAGCGCGGGCTGATCGTTTCTCCCCCAAAAGCGGGCAAGACGACCATTTTGAAGCAAATTGCGAATTCGATTTCTACAAAGTATCCGGAAGTGCACCTGATGGTGGCCTTGATCGGCGAGCGCCCGGAAGAAGTAACCGATATGGACCGCTCGGTGGATGCCGAGGTGATTTCATCGACATTCGATGAGCCGGTAAGCTCGCATGTGCGCGTGGCGGAAATGGCGTTGGAACGCGCCAAGCGCCTGGTAGAGATCAACCGGGATGTGGTGATCTTAATGGACTCGATCACCCGCCTGGCGCGCGCTTATAACCTGGTGGTTACTCCCTCTGGACGCACCCTCTCAGGCGGTATCGATCCATCCGCATTGTACCCGCCCAAGCGTTTCTTTGGCGCGGCGCGTAATATTGAGGAAGGCGGTTCCTTGACCATCGTCGCCACCTGCCTGGTGGATACCGGCTCGCGCATGGATGACGTGGTATACGAGGAATTCAAGGGTACTGGCAATATGGAATTGCATCTTTCTCGCCGCCTGCAGGAACGGCGTGTGTTCCCGGCAATTGACATTGAACGATCGTCAACACGCCGTGAGGAACTGTTATTAGGACCCGATATCACCCCGCGCGTTTGGACGATGCGGCGCATGTATGATCAGATGGTTACCGCGCCACCGCACGGAGCGGGCCTGGACCCGTCCACGGCGACAGAAGCGATTCTCCAGCGTCTGGGACGCACGAATTCCAACCAGGAATTTTTGGAAACACTGACAGACTGACAGATAACCAGCCCTGGCAAGATTCGCACGATGGGCTTACCTGTATAGATAATTGAGTATCGATTGATTTGGAGGATGAAGAAATGGCAAAAAACGAGCAAGAACCTGAAACCCAAGTAATGGCAGAGACTGAGAACTATATTGCCTGGCAGGCAGATGAACCCGATGGTGAAACCACTTACCATTTGGAGCTGAACAACGTCACCCTGCACTTTTTCCGCGAGGAATGGGATGAGTTTCTAAAGCTTGTAGCTGAATTGAAATAAGGCTGCGGCAGTTTTATTCAATAAACGGTCTGGATGGTACTCAAATCCAGGCCGTTTTATTGTTCGTGCGTGATCTTCTCTACATAAGGGATCACACCGCGGCAGGGATCGGTGAAGTAGTCCAGCGCATTTTCCCAGGTGAGCTTGCCTGTATTCAACCAGGATTGGTGGATGGCGTAGGATACGCACCCCGGTCCGGCGTGGTAATTGGCCAGGGTAAAGCGCCACAGATCTTCGTAGGTAGCGATAGCGCCGGGGCTCATTTCTGTGGCTGTGAAAACCGTGCGGCTGACCTGGGCACAGTTTGCCTGCAGTGTGTTGGCAAACAGGGACACGGAGTAATTGGTGCTGCTCAAATCGATGCCCGTATCACAATCCGGGCAGTCTACCCGGGCCTGGACAGCCAGAGCGCCTCTCAGGGTGGCCCGGCTTTCTTCACTCAATTTCAAGTAACCGCCAGCGCAGGCAGATTCCGCCAGGACCAGGGGGCAAAACTGGGTGTAGAATTCCGGCTGCCAGATAAATATCGAATCGACGCCGTGGTCGGTGATCTGGCCTAGGCCGAATTCATAGGGCACGCGGAAGATCCCGGGCCAGAACTGGCTTTCCTGGGCAAATAGATTCTTCATCAGTTGGGCAGGGATGCCGGTGGCGCGGGCTACATCGACAATGCGGGCGTCAAACTGGTTCTGCCATATTTCTACCAACGGGCGGGCAATTTCCAGACCGCAGGCATCGGCATAGCCGTTAGGCAGCAGCCCGCCGCCCAGGCAGGCGCTGGCGTCCACCGCGCCCTGGAAAATCAAACGCCCGGCCAGGTAGTAATACGGCTCTTCCGAGGCTAAAAGCACCGGTTGGTCGGGTGTTTTCAACCAGTCCGGTGGTCCGCCCAGCGGGGGAAAAGCATCCCAGATGCGGGCGCAGGTAGCCAGCGGCGCTCCTTGCCACTGCGAGCTGATGACATCCACAAACCAGCCGCTCTGAGATGGCACAGCTGTCATACCCGTATCGATCACTCGCACCTGCGCTGTGAAAATCTGGCTGGCATCGCCGTAACTGGAATTCGCCCAAAACTCAATGCGGTTGCCCAGCAGGGGGGTGGCTTTCAAGGGGAGTTTGCAGACATCACCCAGGCAGAAGAAGGGCTCTCCATCAAATAGACCCTGGATAGCGGTAATTTGCTCACCCGGCAGAGGCTCTTCGCCCGTGAGCACGAGGCTGGGGATTTGCTGCCAGCGGTTCTCGGGTGGTTGAGGGGTGCAGCCCTCCAGCGATACCCAGATCATGGGCATCGGCAGCTCAACAATGACTTCTTTTTCCTTTGCCTCAGTGGAAATCAGGTGGATGTACACGCCGGGGCAGTTGATCCCGGTCTGGCAGGACGGGGTGCCCTTCCAGATTTCTGCTAAGTCGGTACCGCAGGCTTGAGCGACCTCAGTAATGGTCGGCACACCTTCGTGATCTACCAGCACCTGGCAGAGATAACTGCTGGTGGACCAATCCAGCAACCACCATTCATATTCAACATAAGGCACGGTAAAGGTGGTAAAGCGCGTTGAATCACCGGCGGCAGATGCATTTTCTGCCTGGAGGATTGCTCCAATCAGCAAGGAGAGCAAACAGGCTACTCGTAAGGCCTTTGAAACCCAGGACATGAGTTACGTTCTACGGTCCCATCTTTGTGTAGTTTCCTTAAATTAAACGATCGAAAGTATCAGCGCCTCTCCTATCATCGTGATTATCTTGCTTCCCCTTGCTGCCCATGATACACTCGTGTTAGCCCATCAGCCAGGATGCGCAGCATGTGGTTTAAATCGTAATTATACAGCATCTTAGGTTAAATCCGTGTAACCTGTGTTGCGTTATCCTACAGGTTCATGCAACTTCAATATAATACTTATGATTGGAAGGTGAATTATGCCGCCCACTTTATATCTTATCGACGGTCATGCACTGGCTTACCGCACCTATTTTGCTTTGACAGCTGGGGGCAGTACGGGTTTTACCACCCGCAGCGGCGAGCCGACAGCAGGCGTCTACGGTTTTACCAGCGTTTTGCTGCGCCTGATGGAGCAAGAAAAACCGGATTACCTGGCTGTAGCTTTTGATGTCGGGAAGACGTTTCGGGATGAGATGTTTGCCGATTACAAAGGGACGCGGGCGAAAATGCCGGATGATCTGCGCACTCAGATGGAAAGGATCCGCCAACTGGTAGATGCCTTCAATATCCCGCGCCTGGAGATGGAAGGCTACGAAGCAGACGATGTGTTGGGCAGCGTTGCCAAAGCTGCGGTGCGCGCTGGCCTGGGTGTTAAGATCATCACCGGCGATCGGGATCTGCTGCAGCTTGTCACCCCGCGGATTATCGTCAGCCTGCCGGGGAAGAGCCTGTCGGATTCCAGGGACTTCTTGCCAAATGATGTGATGGAAAACTTGGGAGTGAGGCCGGACCAGGTTGTGGATTACAAAGCCCTGGTAGGAGACAAATCGGACAATATCCCGGGGGTGGCGGGGGTTGGCGAGAAGACAGCCGTGTCCCTGCTCAAGAGCTATGATACGCTGGACAACATTTACGAGCATCTGGATGAACTGGCTGCCGGGGTGCGCAAGAAACTGGAATCCGGAAAGGATGCGGCATGGTTGAGCCGCTCGCTGGCGCAAATTGTTACCGACCTGGAAATCCCGCTGGATCTGGAACAGGCGCGCCCGCACCAGTTTGCTCCTGATGTGATCGAAGGTCTCTTTCGTGAGCTCGAATTCCGCTCGCTGATGGCGCGCCTGGTGGCTTTGGAAGCAGCGTATGGAAAATCGCGCACACCGGCTGGTGGGCAGCTGTCTATGTTTGGTAACAGCCTGCCAGCTTCAAGCACGAAAGCCCAGCCTGCTATCCTGCCTCTACAAGAAAAAGCGGCGCAAGACAGCCGTTTTGTCCTGGTGGATACAGTGCAGAAACTGGGGGACCTGGCACAGCGCCTGGAAAAAGCAGCCGTGATTTCTTTCGACACCGAGACCACCTCCACCGACCAGATGCAGGCGGATCTGGTGGGTATCTCCCTGGCAGTGGAGCCGGAGCTGGGCTATTACATCCCGCTGGGGCATACGCTTGAAACGGGAGCGCAGCTGGGGGTAAAACAAGTGATCGATGTCCTCAGGAAATCTTTGACCGATCCTGACATCCCGAAGGTGGGTCACAATGTGAAATATGATTATGTGATCCTGGCGCGCTATGGGTTAAAGGTCTCACCTTTGAGTTTTGATACCATGATCGCTGAATGGTTAACCAACCCGGCTTCGCGCAACCTGGGGTTAAAGAACCTGGCCTGGGTGCGCCAGAATATCCAGATGACGCATATCGAAGAATTGATCGGTAAGGGTAAAAAGCAAATCAGCATGGCGCAGGTGCCGGTGGAGCAGGCTGCGCCTTATGCGGCGGCTGATGCCGAAGTGGTGCTGCGTTTGATCCCTGAATTAAGGCAGGAGCTGCGAGAGAAGAACGCCCAAACCCTGCTGACCGAGATGGAGATGCCGCTGGTGCCGGTGCTGGCAGAGATGGAAATGCAGGGTGTGGCCCTGGATAAGGTTTTTTTGGCAGAGATGTCGGCTGAGCTGAGCCAGCGGTTGTCTCAAATCGAAGAGCAGGTGTACTCGGCAGTAGGCACACCCATCAACCTGAATTCTCCGCAGCAGCTTTCAGAAGCTTTGTTTGTGCGCCTGAAGCTGGAGCCGCCGGACCGCACGCAAAAAACTGCCAGCGGGTTTTATTCAACTTCAGCCGATGTGCTGGAGGCGATGCGTGGGGCGCATCCGGTGGTTGACCTTGTGCTTGAATATCGCGAGCTTTCAAAGCTGCGCTCCACCTACCTGGAAGCGCTGCCGCAACAAGTGAACCCGGTTACCGGCAGGGTGCATACCTCCTACAGCCAGACTGGTGCTGTGACAGGCAGGCTGGCTTCCTCCGACCCCAACCTGCAGAATATCCCCATCCGCACCGAGCTAGGACGAAAAGTGCGCAATGCCTTCGTGGCAGGGGAGGGCAACAGCCTGCTATCGGTGGATTATTCCCAAATCGAGCTGCGTATCGTGGCACACATGGCGCAAGACCGGGCGATGATTGCGGCCTTCCGGGCGGGGCAGGACATCCACGCAGCCACTGCAGCAGCTGTTTACGGCGTGCCGATATCATCGGTAGATAAGAGCATGCGACGTAGAGCCAAAGGCATCAATTTCGGTTTGATTTACGGTATGAGCGCATTTGGCTTAACCCGCCAGACAGACCTGACCCTGGGGGAAGCAGAGGATTTTGTGCAGGCTTACTTCAAACAATTTCCTGGGGTAAAACAGTACCTGGACGGTATCCGCACCCTGGCAGCCCAACAGGGGTATGTGGAGACGCTGCTGGGACGCAGGCGCTACTTCCCGGGTTTGGCGGAGCAATCCAACCGCAACACCCGCATGCGTGAGGAGCGCGAGGCGATCAATGCCCCCATACAGGGGACTGCAGCAGATATTATGAAGATTGCCATGCTGCATGTGAGCCAGGCTTTGATAGATGCCGGGCTTGAGGCAAAGATCATCTTGCAGGTCCATGATGAGCTGGTGTTGGAATGCCCGGCGGATCAGGTGAAAAAAACCGCACAGGTGGTGCAGCAAACCATGGAAGCGGCATACACCCTGGATGTACCGCTGCTCACCGAAGCCCGTTACGGCCCGAATTGGGGACAGTTAACCGTGCTGGAGAGTTAAATCGCAGCTACCACCACAGGTGGAAAGAGGTGTTGGTCTCCGCGTGAAGCCCTTCGTGGGATACTTCTACCTTGATTTGAAACAGGCCCACCTGGGCTGAGCTAAATGGGAAAGAAAACTGGGTAAAACCATCCTGGTTTGTCAGCCTGGTGACAATATAGCGCGCCTGCTCGCCATCCGGCATTTGCACAATCACCACTGTCTGGGCCCCGGCAACAGGCAGCCCGCGTTGGTCGCTGACATGGATGTAGATGGTTTGGCGCCCTTCTCGCTGTGTGACCCCCTGGTGCGGCGATGCCTGGGCCGAAAGTTCAGTAACGCCTGCCTTTACGCTTTCACCTTCCCCGGTTTGTGGCTCAAGCCGTGCAGGGTCTTCCTTGTTCGCGTAAAAGTACTCAACCCCCAGGTCTGCCACTTCAATCGATCCATTGGGGGGAAGGGCTGGGTTCCAGATCAGCCTGGCGTGGGTAAAGTATTGGACAAAATATTTATCCAGGGTGACGGCTTCGGATACCGGCGGTCCAAAGGTGTTTCCAGCGCCGTTTGCCAGGTAATAAGTTAAAAAAGCATTGCAGACACGCAGGTTTGTTTCTAAAGATATGCGGCAGTTGGCAGAGTTGTTGATGTAGGCAGCCGGTGCCGCTTTTGTGCGGTCGGTTTCGTAAAGGATTTCCCCCAGCGGAGTAAGGTGGATGGTGTTGCCATCCTTGGCGTAAGGATCATACTCAAAGCGCGCTTTCTCAAAGTACTGCACCAATCCGTGTGTGTCCAGATCTGTAAAGGCATCGGTGATGGGCTCGCCGTAGATTTCCTGCGGGTTTGGGATGCGCAAATAAAACTCCAGGAAAGGGCCGCGGATGGCATGACCGGTGGCTTTTGAATAAATGGCGTTAGGCGATTTTGCCACGGCCTTCTCGGCACCCAGAGCACCTGCCAGGGTAAGCAGAATGAGCAGTGAAAACAGGCGGGTTTTCATATGGAGTATTATATCCAAGCTAGGCCGGTTTTCATAGAAGCAAGCTGTAAACCTGTTGTCTTCAAATGGATTATGTTTTCCGTTTCAATATATTCCCAAGGATGATGAGAAAAGTGCCCACTGAGACAAACCCGGCGATAATAATGAGAACCGGGTCGTAATGCCTGGCTGGCGTGGATTTTTGCGCGGCTGCACGTTCAAGGTCAATTTCAGCCTCTGCCGTGAGGGAGGCTGGATCTGGCGCGGCTGGGGTAGCCGTAAGCACAGGCGGGTTGGTTGCCGTGGGGGTTTCTGGCGCTTTTGTCTCGCTGGGGATAGGGCTGGGTGTGACACTTGCCGGCCGGATGAGGATTTGTTCGCCCGGGAAGATCAAGGTGGTGTCGGTAAAATTGTTGAGTTCCATGATCTCTGGCAAAGCGACATCATACAGGGCAGAGATCACCCACAGCGTCTGGCCGCTGGCTACAGTGTGCGTCACAGAACCGTCGGCAGCTGCTGTGGCGGTGATCAACGGCTGGTAAGGGATGGCTGTGGGGCCTGTGGAACCGCTTGAACTAGAGGTTGTCCCAGTGGTTGTTGAGCCGGTTCCCGCAGCTCCGGCGACATAGCCCACGTCGAGAGTGAAGTACACGCTGTCACCGGAGGTAGCCACCCCTGCGCCGACATCGGTGTAACTTCCCCCCAGCATGGTGTTTAGATGCAGGCTGTCGCCCTGCCACATTTGCACAGCCACCTGGTAAGTCATGCTGGTGCCGCCGGCAATGTTTTCGCTGACATACACGGTTGCACCGCCGCCGTAACCCGCAGCAATTGCCCTGCTTTTAGCTGTCGAACCACCTGATCCGGTGTGGGTGATGGTGCCGATGGAAGCCTGGTATTCGGAATGGGCCTGGGCAGCCGCCATCAATGCGCCGTTTATTTCATACGCAGGCAACCCGTTCGCCTGGCGCAGCTGATTAACAGCCGCGATCAGGTCATAGGCGCTGCCTGCCTTTGCCTGGCTGGGTGTGGTGCCCGCGCGCAATGACACCAGCATCACGATTATCAATATATATACCAGTCGAGGTGTGCGTGGGAACAGCAGGGGCTTTTTACCTGGATAAAAGACGGCAGGAAGCTGGAAGGACCGCTTCATGGTTTGTATCATAACACAGGTTTTAGGCGCGCGCTGCCAACCAGGAAAGCAGGGCATCCGTCTGCCAGGTGTTGATCACCGTTGGCGCTTCTACCCAGCCGCGGCGGGCTGTAGCGATGCCAAACTGCAGCATGGCCATATCGCTGGCGGTGTGTGCATCCGTGTTGACGCTCAGTAAAATCCCCATCTCAGCAGCACGGCGCGCGTAAATGTCATCCAGGTCCAGGCGCGCAGGGTGCGCGTTGATTTCAAGCGCCACCCCGCTTTCCCTGGCTGCAGTGAAGACCGCGTCCATATCCAGGTCGGCTCCCTCGCGGTCTGGGATCATCCGTCCGGTTGGGTGCCCGATGATATCCACATGCGGGTTGCGAATGGCGTTCAGTAACCGTCCGGTGACCTTTTGTCGCGGTTGGCGCAGGCTGGTATGCAGCGAAGCGATCACCAGGTCCAGTTTATGTAGGACTTCGTCTGAGAAATCCAACGCACCGTCGGCGCGAATTTCCACCTCACAGCCCTGCAGCAAGCGGATCGAATCCCCCAGTTCTTCCTGAACCTGGTCGATCTCCCGGCGCTGTACATCTAAATCCTCCGCCGAGAGGCCTCCGGCGATGCCCAAGCTGCCTGAGTGATCGGTAATAGCCAGTACTTTCAGACCACGCTGCATGGCTGCCTCCGCCAACTGGCGGATGGTGAGCTTTCCGTCACTCCAGGTAGTGTGTGCGTGCAGCTCAGCCCGGATATCGCCAGCAGTGATCAGGCGCGGCAGCCTGCCTTCACGGGCAGCCTGCACTTCGCCGCGGTCTTCACGCAGCTCGGGTGGGATCCGGGGTAAACCCAGGGTGGTGTAGACTTCATCTTCTGTGGCGCACAGGATTTCTGAGCCGTCGCTTTTCAGGAACGATTGGTCAGAAAGCGAAAGCCCTTGCTTAAGCGCCAGCTCGCGCAGCCGGACATTGTGATCTTTTGACCCGGTGGCATATTGCAAGGCAGAGCCGAAACGTTCCGGCGGGTGTACCCATAATTGAGCGCGCAAGTTGTGGCTGAATTCAACGCTGGCTTTTGTTTCTCCCTGGCTGAGCACATGGATGACATCCGGGTGGCTGGTAAATGCCTGCATAACCGGACCCGATTCTGCAGCCGCGGCCAGTAAATCCAGGTCGCCCACGGTGGCGCGCATGCGCCTTAAGCTGCCGGCGATTTCCACGGTTTTCACCCCGGGTACTGACCGGAGGTACGCTAGCAGTTCCTGCGCCAGGACCCAGGCTTTTCCCAGCGGGATGCGGTCAGTCCTGCGCGCAACTGCCTGGATGCCTGCCAGCACCCTGGCTTCCGATTTTTCACCCATCCCCGGTAAAGACCGCAGGCTACCGGCTTCAGCCGCAGCTTTTAACTCGCTGATGTTGGTGATACCGGCTTGTTTCCAGAACATGGCGGCTTTTTTGGGACCCACATCCGGGATTTGCAGCACTTCAATCAGACCTGGTGGGACTTCCTGTTCCAGCCGTTCAAGAAATTCCAGCCGCCCAGTCGAGAGCATCTCATCAATTTTTTCAGCGATGGCCTTGCCCACACCGGGGATCTCTGTCAGCTTGTCTTCGCGCCAGATATCTTCAACATCGCGCCCCAGGTTTTCCAGGTTGTCAACAGCTTTCCGGTAAGCCAGGATTTTGTAAATCACATCGCCTTTGATCTCAAGCAAGTCGGCAATGCGGTTGAAATTGTCGATCACCTGGCGGGTGGTTAGTTTGGGGTTCGTTTTATCCATGTGTTTCAGCACTCGCTGTAATCATCCAATACCGGTTAGATGGATCCAATCATATCACGATCTGGCAATGGCTAAAGCTGCCCAATCGCCAATCAGCCTCTGCTCCACCAGCCTGAAGCCGTGTTTTTCAAAGGCGGCCCGAACTTGATCCACTTGCTCAGCAAGGATACCCGAAAGGATCATCACGCCGCCCGGGGCAAGGATTTCTCCCAGTCCTTCATCAAAAAGGCGGATGATCACCGGCGCCAGGATATTTGCCAAAACCAGTTTCCCTGTGCTCAGCGAAAATTTTCCGGCCAGAGTTTCTTCCAGGGAGCCCAGCTCTATTTCAAATCCTTCGTAAACCTGGTTGGCAGCAGCATTCTCGCGCGAGGCGCGAATGGCATCGGCATCGATATCCACACCCAGGGCGTGTCTGGCGCCGAGCTTTAAGGCTGCAATCGCCAGGATGCCTGAGCCGCAGCCCATATCGATCACATCAGGCGCAGAGTCCGGCGCACTGGATAACTCGCCGGCGAAATAGGCTTCGATCAGCTCCAGGCAGAGCTGCGTGGTGGGGTGGGTGCCTGTACCGAATGCCATGCCGGGATCAATGCGAATGGGGATGCGCCCATCGTCGGGTATATCCAGCCAGGCCGGGATGATAATGATTTTTTTGCCGATGGCGATGGGGTGATAGTGCTGCTTCCAGGCTTCAGCCCAATTTGCCAGTTGGACCGGGCGGAACCGAGGCGTTGGCAGGGGTCTGATCCGGCCCAGATACCACAAAGCTTCTTCAATCTGGTTGCGTACAGTCTCGTATCCTTCGCTGGTGGGCAGAAATCCGTATACGCGCAGCGGGCCGATGGCGTGGCCTTCGGAATCGTCTGGACCGGCGGTGACGGCAGTGCTTTCGATTACTACCCCGTCGGGTATAAAGCGAGCCAGAACTTCGGCTACCGGCTCGGCCAGTTCGCCGTCAACGGTAAGGGATATTTCTAACCAGGGTGCTTCGCTCATGTGTACTCTCCTAAAAAATGGAAAAGACGAAAGGCATGTTGTGCAGGGGATTGCCTTTCGTCAATGTGCCGTTCATTCTTTTTATATTTCTAATTCCCGAATGTCTCTTTTATCCAATCCAGGAACCCGCGTTCTTGTGCCCGCACTTCACTGCCCAGGCTTTTTGCCAGTTTTTCAAACAGCTCCTTTTGCTCGCTGTTGAGACGGGTGGGCACTTCAACATTGATCAATACCAGCTGGTCGCCGCGCCCATTGCTGCGCAGCCTGGGGACGCCTTTTCCTTTCAGGTGCAATACCTTTCCGGGTTGGGTGCCGCTGGGTATGTGGAGGGTTTCGTTTTTGCCATCCACCGTGGGAATTTCCACATCTGCTCCCAGGGTTGCCTGGGCGATGTTGATATTCAGGTTTAGCAGGATGTCATTTTCCTGGCGGCGGAAGTATTTATGCGGTTTTACCTGGATGGTGATGTACAGGTTGCCGTTTGGACCGCCGTTGGTGCCTGGCTGGCCCTCACCTGCCAGACGGATCTGGATGCCTGTATCCACACCAGCCGGAATACTGACCACCTTTTGCCGGGTCTGCCGCTCTACGCCGCGTCCCTGGCAGGTACGGCAGGGTGTACTGATGGTTTCGCCCTGGCCTTTACAGGTCGGGCAGGTTGCTACCTGCACCATGGAACCCAGGATGGTCTGGCGAACCTGGCGCACCTCACCTGTGCCGTTACATGTGGTGCAGCGCGTGGCAGATGTCCCCGGTTCGGCGCCGCTGCCGCTGCATGTGCTGCAAACCTCATCGCGGGTGATAGAAATTTCTTTCTCCACCCCAAAAACAGCTTCTTCAAAGGTTAAATCCAGGTGGTATTGTAAATCGGCGCCTCGCCGTGGGGCGTTGCGCGAGCGGGTGGATGAGCGCCCAAAACCGCCAAAACCGAATAAATCGCCAAAGATATCCGCAAAGTCTGAGAAGTCGACGGTGAAATCGGGTGAACCGTTGGGACCTTGCACACCGGCATGACCATAGCGGTCGTATGCGGCGCGCTTTTGCTCATCCGAAAGCACTGCGTAAGCTTCGTTCAATTCTTTGAATTTCTCTTCAGCATCCGCTTCTTTATTGATATCGGGGTGATACTGGCGCGCTAGCTTGCGGAAGGCTGATTTTAGATCTTCCGCTGTGGCGTTTTTGGGTACGCCCAGGATTTCGTAATAATCGCGTTTTGTCATGAATGGCGCCAACTACTCAAGGGCTGTCCAGCCAATTGTACCTCCGGTATGGGGATACAAGCCGGTTCAACATTCTTCTGTCCAGATGGCTGGACAGCCCATTATATTACGATTAGCCAGTTTAGGCGTTGTGGAACTCGCCGTCCACAACATCTTCATCACCAGGACCGCCGGTTGGGCCGGAGGCTGGTCCCTGACCGGGCACGCCGGTTTCGGGTCCTGCTTGTTGGTATGCTGCAGCGCCAACCTGCTGTAAGGTCTGCGATAGATCGTCTGCGGCTTTGCGGATGGCTTCCGTGTCGTCACTCTTCAGGGTTTCACGCACGGTGTTAATCTTCCCTTCCACGCTGGCTTTAAGATCTGCGGGCACTTTCTCGCCCAGGTCCTTTAGTAATTTCTCTGCACTGTAGGCCACATTATCGGCGTTGTTGCGCACCTCGATCGATTCTTTGCGGCGGCGGTCTTCCTCTGCATGAGCTTCGGCGTCTTTGCGCATGCGCTCGACTTCTGCGTCGGTCAAACCGGATGAAGCAGTGATGGTGATGTGCTGGCTGCGCCCGGTGGCTTTGTCCTGGGCAGTGACTTTCAGGATGCCGTTGGCGTCAATGTCAAAGGTCACTTCGATTTGCGGGATGCCGCGCGGCGCAGGGGGGATGCCGTCCAGGTTGAATTTGCCCAGGGATTTGTTATCCGCGGCCATGGGGCGTTCGCCCTGAAGAACGTGGATCTCTACCTGCGGCTGGCTATCGCTGGCGGTGGAGAAAACCTGGCTCTTGCGAGTGGGTACGGTGGTATTGCGCTCAATCAGCGGGGTCGCCACGCCGCCCAGTGTTTCGACGGAGAGTGTAAGCGGAGTGACATCGAGCAGCAAGATGTCTTTTACTTCGCCGCCCAAAACACCAGCCTGGATGGCCGCGCCCACCGCCACTACCTCGTCGGGGTTAACGCCCTTGTGCGGTTCCTTGCCGAAAAGCTTGCGCACCGCTTCCTGTACCGCGGGCATACGGGTCATGCCGCCTACCAGGACGATTTCATCGATAGCCGATGTCTGCAGGTCGGCGTCTTTTAGCGCCTGGCGTACCGGGCCCAGAGAGCGTTCGATCAGATCGCCGGTCAGTTGCTCGAGCTTGGCGCGGGTGAGTTGCAGCACCAGGTGTTTTGGACCGGTGGCGTCTGCGGTGATATATGGCAGGTTGATCTCGGTCTGCATCAGGGTGGATAGCTCGATCTTGGCTTTCTCCGCGGCTTCTTTCAAACGCTGCAGCGCCTGGCGGTCGTTGCGCAGGTCGATGTTATTGCTGCGTTTGAATTCATCCGCCAGGTAATCGATCACACGCTGGTCGAAGTCATCGCCGCCCAGGAAGGTATCGCCGCTGGTGGAACGTACCTGGAAAACGCCTTCGCCGACATCCAGGATGGAAATATCGAAGGTACCGCCGCCCAGGTCATATACAGCGATGATTTCGTCTTTCTTTTTGTCCAAGCCATACGCCAGCGATGAAGCGGTAGGCTCGTTGATGATACGCAGCACTTCTAGCCCGGCGATTTTACCGGCATCTTTGGTGGCGTTGCGTTGGGCATCGTTGAAGTAAGCCGGGACGGTGATCACCGCCTGGGTTACGGTTGTGCCCAGGTAGGCCTCAGCATCGGCTTTTAACTTGCCAAGGATCATGGCGGAAATCTCTGGGGCGGAGTAGTCTTTCCCGTCCAGGTTGACACGGATATCGCCGTTAGGTGCAGCAGAAACCTTATATGGAACCCGGGAGAGTGCTTTTTGTACTTCGGGGTCGTTGAATTTTCGCCCCATAAAGCGCTTGATCGAGAAGACTGTATTTTCAGGGTTTACAACAGCCTGGTTTCGAGCAACACGCCCGATCAGGCGTTCGTGATTTTTGTTAACTGCCACGACGGAGGGCACCAGACGTTCGCCTTCTGCCGATGGGATGACGACAGGCTCGCCGCCCTCCATAACTGCTACAACCGAGTTGGTTGTTCCAAGATCAATGCCAATAATTTTTCCCATATTATGCCTCCAGATAGTCCAAAAGGTTGTTTGATGTCAGGTTTTGTGATGCGTTGTGCTTAGCGCGCCACTCGAACAAGTGCGGGGCGGAGAACTTTATCTCCAAACATATAGCCTTGTTTGAGCACTTCAATGATTTGTCCACTTTTATATTTGTCGTTCTCCTCAGAGGTGACCGCTTCATGAAGGTTTGGATCAAAGGCCTGGCCTTCGCTTTTCATTACGGTAATGCCTTCAGCCTCCAGGATCGAGAGCAGCTTCCGGTAAATTAATTCCACTCCATCTGCCCAAAGGCTGCCGTCGCCTTGTTGAGGGCGGTTTTTCAGAGCACGCTCGAGATCATCCACCACGTCCAGATAGCGCTTGATGATGCTGGCAGAGGTCGATTGGTAGATTTGCGACTGTTCTCGTTCAATGCGTTTCTTGTAGTTGGCAAATTCCGCCCGTGCGCGCTGCCAGCCGTCCAGGTACTCGGTGGCCTTTGAACGTTCGGTATCGATCTCTTGCTTGAGAGCATTAATCTGCTCTACCAGTTCAGCTACAGGTTGCTCTGCATTGATTTCTGCGCTTACCTGTACGGGCCCTGCGCTGGCTTGGTTCATTTCTGTTTCAGTTGATTTCTGCTTGTGTTTCGGCATTTCTAGACCGCTTGCTCCTTTTCCAATCATTCAATTTCTCAATCAGTCATCAATTCATCCACCATATCGCTCAACAAGCCGGCGACAAAGCGCACGGTGGATATGGTGCGCCCATAAGGCATGCGCATGGGACCGAGGACGCCGATCGTCCCGGTCGCTCTTCCTGGCGAGCCATAACGCGATAAAACAACAGAATATTCGCGCAACTCTTCCCATGTACCTTCACCGCCTATCAGCACCTGTACTTCGCCCATATCATTTGTGGTTAGCACGGTGCGATTGAGCAGGTCTTCCAGTAACGGCCGCTCTTCTAGCAGATGCAAGGCGCGGCGAGCCAGGTCGATTTCGCCAAATTCCGGTTCGGCCAATACGTGTGTTAGTCCATCCCGGTATAACTCGCCGGTGAGCACCCTGCTGGAGCGGTGCATTTCGTCGATGATCAGTTTCTGGATGTCGTTTTCCAACGGTGTGGCCTGCAAATTGAGCGAAGTAATTGCGTTTGCATCCAATCCCTGGCAAAGCGAGTTTAAAATCTGCGCCGCGCTGCTTAATTTTTCCTGCGATACCGGTTCAGCCAGGTTGAGCATCTGTTGCCGCACCTCGCCGCCCGAGAGCACCAGCACCATCAGCACCTGTCGACCGTGGGTGTTGATCAGTTCAAGGTGTTTAAAGGATGTCTGCTCGGGTCTCGGGGCAGTCACCAGCGAGGCGGCCTGTGCCTGGTGGGCAAGCACGGAGGCTGCAAGGCGCATCCAGCGGTCCACATCCACCCCGGCCTGGTAGAACTGGTGCACGATGGTGCGCTTGGTTGTGGTGGGTAAATCGGAATGGCCCATCAGTTGGCGCACAAAGTAGCGGTAGCCCTCTTCTGTGGGCGAGCGACCGGCAGATGTGTGCGGCTGGCGCAGGTAACCCATTTCAGTCAACGCCACCATTTCGTTGCGCACGGTGGCAGAGCTAAAATCAAGGTTAAACTGTTCAACCAGGCGATTTGAACCGACCGGTTGGGCGGTTTCGATAAAATCGCGGATGACCAGTGCCAGGATGAGCTTTTGTCTTTCTGTAAGGTTTTCCATTTTGCCCTTGATGATTTTAGCACTCTCGCATCGAGAGTGCTAATAATACGCAAACGATGATACCATGCGGCAGGCAGTACGTCAAGAATTCACCCCCTGCGGTAAGAAATTTCTAACACTAAGTTAACAAGCGGTCGGTAGCAGATTATGGGCGTAAAAAGGAGATTACCGATGAGAAATCTTGCGCATACGGCGCACAAAAGCGCATCTCTTGCTGTGTCAGTGGATGGATGAAGGATATTTCGAGAGCATGTAATGCAAGACGCTTTAAGCTGTTCAGCGGGCTGGTTTGGGCGGTAGTCTTCGTGCTTGCGGCGAGTTGACCTGGGGACTGGCCTTTGGCAGAGTACAGTGAATCCATAAAAATCGGGTACCCGCAAGCTGCCAGGTGGGCACGGATCTGGTGTGTCCTTCCGCTGCGCGGCATGGCGGCAACCAGGGTGTATCCGCCAAATCTTTCCAGGACGCTGATGTCCGTTTGAGCTGCTTTTCCACTGCGGGCATCGACAATTGTGCGGTGTTTGCGGTCGCCATCTGGGCGTAAGGGGTAGGTGATTGATTTTTCAGACCAGGTTGGCGAGCCAACAACCAGCGCATGGTATGTCTTATGTGCCAGCCGTTTCTCAAATTGAGTGTTTAGCTCACGGTGAGCCTGTGCGCTGCGTGCGAAGATGATAATCCCGCTGGTTTGGCGGTCCAGGCGGTGAACAACCCATAGCGGGCTCCACTCTTTTTTCAAAATTCCGACCAGGAATGGGGCTTGTGGATTATAACCATCCACCAGGGTTGGCAGCCCTGCTGGTTTGTTGACAGCCAGCAGGGCATCGTCATGCCAGATCACCAAATCGGACGCAAGCGGGGGTACTTGCTGGTGCAAGCTATACAAACTGAACCCTGGCTGTGTTACGCAGGTTCAAGCGCTTTTTCCACCGGCTTTTCCCTGACGCGTAGCATGCTGATACCAGCCAATGCCATGAAAATCGCAGCAAAGAGGAACATAATGCGGTAATTCCCTCCGGTGAGATCGATTAAGATCCCCACAACCTGAGGTCCGCCGATTGCCGCGATGCTGGATGCCAGGTAATACAAACCGGTGAAAGTGCCGATCCTCTTATCCCCTCCCACATCATACACCATGGGGAGAGAGTTGACATTGATGAGTGACCAGAAAAAACCTGCCAGGATCAGGAAGATGATTAACATCCACTCGCTGCCCACGGTGAAACCGAACAAGATGGTGGCAAAAAGACCCGTAATTCCGGTCAGGATGATGCGCCTGCGCCCAAAGCGCGTGGCAAGCAGCCCGCTGGGTAATGCAAAGATAACGAAGGTCAAAGCCAGTAATGAGGTGAGGATAGCCATGCGCCCTTCGTTGATGTTTAGCACAAATTTTCCGAAGGAAGAAATCCAGGTATCTAAGGCGTTATAGCCCAGGAACCAGAACATGATCGCCAGCAGGATCAACAGCCCGGAACGGTCCTTTGCGCCAAGTACTTCCTTGAAACTGCTCAGGAAATCACTTCGCTCGCCCTTGGTTTCCGGTTCTGCAGGTTTTTCCGTTTTCGGCTCGCGCACAAACAGGATCACCAGGGTGATGGCGATCAGCATGACCAGGCTGCCAAAGACAAATGGCGTGATGCGCCCATATTTATACAAAAATCCGCCAAGCAGAAAAGCCAGGATCGCACCGACACCGCCCATCAAGTTGATGATCCCATTCGCCGTGCTGCGTTGTTCAGATGGGAAAAGGTCTCCCAACAGGGAGATTGTGGGTGAGCGAAAAAGCGCCATGCTTACATTGGTAAGCAGAATTGCGATCATGATCCCAAAGACAGTGGTCATCGTAGGGACGGTGATAAAGAACAAGGCGGCCAGCGGCGCGCCTACCAGCATCCAGGGCTTGCGCCGCCCCAGGCGCGTTCGGGTGCGATCTGAGCGTTCTCCCACCAGTGGCTGGATGAAAAGATTCAAATAGTTGTCCCACGTCATGATAAAACCGGTCATGGTGGCAGATAACAAAAAATCTTGTTGCAGGAAGATGGGGATAAAGTTGTTGAAAATAGGCCAGATAAGGCTGATGCCTAAAAATCCAAAGCCGAGCAAGAACGTTTTTGCGTATGGAAAGCTTTGCTTCATGATCCCTCCGGTAGAAAACCTGCCCTCAAGTGGTTTAGACGATATTTTCTTTGTTTTTCAGATGCAAATCCTGGTTCTCCTTGAGTTTGTCCAGGAACTTGCGCTCTGTTTCTGATAGCATTATGTTCTCTAAAAGATCGGGGCGGCGCTTGTAGGTTCGTAAAAGTGCTTGCTCTCTACGCCATTGGGCGATGCGCTGATGATCCCCGCTGGTCAGAATTTCTGGCACACGCCAGCCGCGAAATTCCAGCGGTCGTGTGTATTGCGGGTATTCTAACAGACCTGAGGCGTGAGAGTCGTCTTCAGCCCCCTCGGGATCACCCAACACGCCGGTAATTAGTCTCGAAACCGCATCGATGATCACCAGGGCGGCTAATTCGCCGCCGGTCAGGACATAATCACCGATGCTGATCTCATCGGTTGCCAGGTGTTGCCGGATGCGCTCATCAAAACCTTCATAGTGACCGCAGATGAGGGCGATACGGCGAGGTTCATTCTCATTTGGTATTGGGATATTTGCCAGTTCATAAGCTACGGCTTGGGTGAAAGGACGGCCTTGCGGGGTAAGCAGGATCACCGGACAGCCTGGCGGCGACCCCAGCACGCCCTCGACGGCTGCAAAGACGGGTTCGGTTTTCATTACCATGCCCCCACCGCCGCCGTATGGGGTATCATCGGTGACATGGTGGCGGTCTGTGGTCCAATCGCGAATATTGTGCAGGCGGATGGCGATTAAATCGCGCTGGCTGGCACGCTGAAGAATGCTGGTTTGCAGGTATGGGCCAAAAACCTCGGGGAAAAGCGTAAAGACATCGAATTGCATTTCAGCAACCATAGAATAACATTCTAGCCGCGCTGAGCAGGAAATGCAAGACCTGCAAAGTAGGAAGCGTGCCGGGCAATAATGGGGCAATCTTGACGCTAATTCGGCGTAAATGGTATGATGGGATTATGTATCTACGTGGAAATAAATGGACAATGACACGCAAAACCCGCCGCCCCAGTATATGGCGTATAGGGGTTTTGGTAGCTTTGATTGGTGTGGCGCTTTATGTAAACCAGGTTGTGGTGCCTGTGACCCAACCTTTGTTTATTCCTACTCCGACGCCAACCCGCAGCCCCGAATCTTTTGTAAACCAGGCGCAAGAATATTACCAGGCTGGTAAGCTCACGTTAGCGGTTGACGCTTATAAACAATCGATAGCCGCCGATCCGGAAAATCCGAGCAACTATATTGCACTGGCTCGTTTGCAGGTTTTTCTTGGTGACCCTGAGTCTGCCGTCGAAAATGCCCAAAACGCCTTGTTGAAAAACCCGAACAACCCCCTTGCGCATGCGGTTTTAGGCTGGGCGCTGGGTTTCCAGCAAAAATACGGCGAAGCAGAGTTGGAAGTAAAAAAAGCCATGAGCGCTGATCCCGGCAATGCCCTGGCGTATGCATACTACGCTGAAATCTTAATGAACCAGGGTGATTTTGAGCTTTATGACAAAGCTGCAGATGCATCGAAAAAAGCGCTTGAGCTTGCTCCAAACTTGCTGGAAACGCACCGAGCCCGAGGGATTGTTTTATTGAACACGCAAAACCTTGAGGAGGCTGTGCAAGAATTTCAGGCGGCAATTGCAATCAATAAAAATGTCGCCGATTTGCACCTGTATTTAGGTGTAACCTACCGGGCTCTGGGTGATTATGACCTGGCTCAGGAATCGCTATTGGCAGCATATGCACTCAACCCCACGGACACTGTGGCATTGACAGAACTCTCCCGAGCCTTTTTTGCGGATGGGCGCTATGCCCAGGCGGCACAATATGCGGAGGAAGCCGTAAAAGTGGACCCGACAGATCCCCGCTTGCACGGCAACCTGGGGATCACCTATTATAAAAATGATGATTATGCCAGGGCGATCCCGTCTTTAGGGTATTCTATCCAGGGCGGCGTTCTGGAGGATGGGACTGCGGTTGAAGGCCTCCCCCTGGATTACGGCAAGGTAGAGGAATACTACTGGTATTACGGTTTTGCCCTGGCGCGTTCGGGGCGCTGTACAGAAGCCGTGCCGATCTTCCAGGCGCTGCTGACTGGCGTCCCCAACGATGAAATCGCCGTGTATAATGCCACCGAAGGGCTGTCGCTATGCCAGCAGAATCTAAAAATCACCCCCGAGGCAGCAACAGCCACGCCAGAGGCAACCCCCACGCCATAAATATGGAACGAAACCTGGTTGGCAAGCGCCCCACTTTCCGCCCGGTACGCGGCGGAGATAATTTTTACCGGATCATCCTGTGGATCGGCCTGATCCTGGCTGGCATCTGGTTTTTGCTGGGTTTGGAGCGCGAGGTGATTGTTTCGCCTCTAAAACCAACCCCCACGCCAACGCGCATTGCCGAGTCGTACTTCATGGAAGCCGAGGCATATTTCAATGCAGGCAAACTGGATGACCCCAGCAATGCCACACCTGGCCCGGGTGTGCCTGCGGTGAATGATGCCATTGATGCTTATAAAGCTGCGCTGCAGACGGATCAAGAAAACGCTGCAGCATGGTCGGACCTGGCGCGCATCCAGGCTTATTCTTCGAGCATGCTGCGCAACGATCAGGAGAAGCTGGAGCGCCTGCAAGAAGCGAAAGCCTCTGCAGATAAAGCGGTTGAGCTGGCGCCGGATGACAGCACTGCACGGGCGGTGCGGGCTTTTGTGCTGGATTGGTACTCCTATGCTGCCTTGATCCCAGACCAACAGCGGCAAGAATTGCTGATTGAAGCTGAACGAGAAGCCTCAAGAGCCTTCCAGTTGGATCCTGAGAACGCACTGGCGCTGGCCTATTATGCAGAAATTTTGGCTGACCAGCAGAAATGGCAGCAGGCAGAGAAATATGCTGCGCAGGCGGTTGCCCTGGATGATTCCTTGATGGACACCCACCGGGTCTATGCTTACGTGTTGGAAACGCTAGGAAAATACAACAGCGCCATCCAACAGTACCAGCGGGCCGCTGAAATAAGCCCCAACATGACATATCTGTATATCCGTATCGGAATGAATTTTCGTGAGGGTATCCGCAACCCCGACCGGGCGCTGGATTATTTTGACCGGGCGGCCAATATCAACCAGACATTGGGGGTGCAAAACCCGCAGCCGTATATTGAAATTGCCAAAACCTATACCCAAATTGGACAATTTTTTGTGGCGTCTGTCAATGCCGAAAAAGCCCTGGAATTTGACAATACAAACGCACAAACCTATGGGCAGTTGGGGATGATCTACCGGCGCGCAAGAAACTATGAAGGGGCGATGATCTTGCTTCAATGTGCTGTGCGCGGCTGCACGGCAGAGGAAAACGAAACAGCAGGTGTGGCGGTTGAAGGATTGCCGCTGACCAGTCTCACCGTGGCTTATTATTACGTGGAATACGGCACCAACCTGGCGTTTCTAAGCCGTGAGAAAGAAAACTATTGTGACGAAGCCTACGCGGTTCTGGCGGAAGTGCGCAGGGTTTACCCGGATGATCCAGTGTTGATGGGTATTGTGGAAGACAGCGAAGGAATTTGCCGCAACCTGGCAGCCAGCTCTGCTTCTTCTTCCTTCTCACCTACACCT
The DNA here is from genome assembly GCA_964614855.1 of uncultured Anaerolineaceae bacterium. Classification (GTDB taxonomy): domain Bacteria; phylum Chloroflexota; class Anaerolineae; order Anaerolineales; family UBA4823; genus CAWJHE01. The sequence goes on from CAZTMX010000002.1 coordinate 45,987, forward strand.
ACGATTACCGGCACCCTGACCCCTGAGGTGTTGTCGACCCCAACGCCTTAATTCAATGGATTTTGTGTAAGTAATTTATAAGAATCGCAGCAAACCCCTTGACTTTCCCCGGAAAACTGGGTATCATTCGGGCGTCAATTAGCACTCACAGTGATTGAGTGCTAATTTGTCTGTAACACTATACCAGATAATACCTATATAACCGTATCAGGAGGTCAAGTATGTCGATCACATTAAAGCCCCTCGGCAACCGCGTGGTAGTAGAGCCTGTTGAACAGGAAGAAGTCACCGCCGGTGGTATCGTACTCCCCGAGACTGCAAAAGAAAAACCGCAAAAGGGTCTGGTCATTTCCGTAGGTCCCGGCGACCGTGATGAAGATGGCAAATATATACCCATGGATGTCAAACAAGGCGACACCGTTCTGTTTGCCAAGTATGCGGGTACTGAGATCAAGGTGGATGGCAAGAAACTCTTGATCTTACGCGAGAGCGATCTATTAGCTATTGTCCTTTAATTACAACAACATTGAACCAGGAGATATGAAATATGGCCAAGCAATTAATCTTTTCTGAAGAAGCTCGCCGCCGCCTTTCGCGTGGTATGGAAACCCTTGCAGTGGCGGTTGCTACGACATTAGGCCCCAAAGGCCGCAACGTTGCGTTAGATAAAAAATTCGGTTCCCCCACCATCACCCATGATGGCGTGACCGTTGCCAAGGAAATTGAGCTGGAAGACCCCTTTGAAAACATGGGCGCTCAACTGCTCAAAGAAGCTGCCACCAAGACCAACGACATCGCCGGTGACGGCACCACCACATCCACCGTTCTGGCCCACTCGATCGTTTTCGAAGGCATGAAGAACCTGGCTGCTGGCGCCAACCCCATGCTGCTCAAACGCGGCATCGAAGCTGCCACCAAGGTCGTTGCTGAAAAAATCAACGAACAGGCGATTGAACTCACCACCAAAGAAGAAATCGCCAACGTAGCTTCCATTTCCGCCCAGGATCGCGTGATTGGTGAACTGATCGCCGAAGTCATGGACAAAGTTGGTAAAGACGGCGTCATCACCGTTGAAGAATCCAAGGGTTTGGAATTCGAAACCGAGTATGTTGAAGGTATGCAATTCGATCGCGGCTATATCTCTGCATATTTCATCACCGATGCAGAGCACATGGAAGCCTCCATCGATGATCCTTACCTGCTTATCCACGATAAGAAAATCTCCGCTGCCTCTGATATCGTGCCTGTACTCGAAAAACTGGTGCAGATTGGCAAGCGTGACCTGGTGATCATCGCCGAAGATGTTGACGGTGAAGCCCTGGCTACCCTGGTGCTCAACAAACTGCGCGGTATGCTCAACGTGGTTGGTATCAAAGCCCCTGGTTTTGGCGACCGCCGCAAAGCAATGCTGCAGGACCTGGCTATCCTGACCGGCGCCACCGTGATCTCTGATGAGACCGGGCGCAAGCTGGAAAGCGCTTCGATTTCTGACCTGGGCCGCTGTGAAAAGATCGTTGTGACCAAAGATGAGACCACCGTTGTGGGTGGTAAGGGCGACGCCGGCCAGATCAAAGGCCGCATCGAGCAGATCCGCGTTGAGATCGACAAGAGCACCAGCGATTACGACCGTGAAAAACTGCAAGAACGCCTGGCGAAGCTCTCTGGTGGTGTGGCGATCATCCGTGTAGGTGCCGCAACCGAGACCGAGCTCAAAGAAAAGAAACACCGCGTTGAAGATGCCCTTTCCGCAACCCGCGCGGCTGTTGAAGAAGGTATCGTCCCCGGTGGTGGTGTAGCCCTGATCAATGCTACTTCGGCCTTGGATGAGATGCAGATCGATGGCGATGACGCCAAGATCGGTGTCAAGATTGTCCGCCGTGCGTTGGAAACCCCGCTGCGCAAGATCGCTGAAAATGCAGGCAAAGACGGCTCCGTTGTCCTCGAAGGCGTGCGCCGCGCTCAGGCTGAAAAAGGGAATTCCCGCATCGGTTACGATGTGATCAAGGAAGAGTACCTGGATATGGTTGATGATGGTGTCATCGATCCCGCCAAAGTCACTCGCGGTGCATTGGAAAATGCAGCCTCGATAGCAGCGATGATCCTGACCACTGAAGCCCTGATCACCGATATCCCCGAGAAGGAAAAACCGGCTCCGCCTCCTATGCCGGAATACTAGACCGCTGAGTTGTAACGAGTAGAATTCCAGGGCCAGGTGATCGTTTCACCAGCCCTGGTTTTTGTTATTTAGTGAATGCCCCTGGTTTCAGGCTCGCTTTGACAAATCCTATACTCCATGCTAAAATTTTGGCGATTTGATGGAAGGATATGCTCGACCGGAGCAATACCATTTTTCAGTAATTATTAGCATCGTTTTTAAACAAAAATGCTTGTTTTTAAACATGCAAACTTGTTTTTAAACAGACAAGCGGTGAAATTTTCTGAAAGCCCTGGCCTGCAATCTTCTGGCGGGGCATTCGTCTTATTAAGAGGCAGGAATAATCGATATGGGTGATAAGAAGTTTAAGCTGATCCCACTGGGTGGTTTAGGCGAAGTTGGCAAGAATATGATGTGTTACGAGTATGGAAAAAATATCCTGCTCGTGGATGCCGGGATGATGTTCCCCGAAAACGATATGCTGGGAATTGACTATATCATCCCAGATTTTCAGTATTTACAGGATAAAAAAGACTGGGTGCGCGGGATTGTCATCACTCACGGTCACGAAGACCATACCGGCGCCATCATACATCTGCTTGAGCAGATCAATGCACCGATCTATGCCACGCCATTGACACGCGGTCTGGTCGAAGTCAAGCTTTCCAAGGGCGGGTTGCTCAGCAAAACAGAATTGATCACAGTGCAGGCCGGCGATCGCGTACAAATCGGTCCGTTTTCAGTAGAGTTTTTCCATGTCTGCCATTCTATTCCTGATGGCGTAGGTCTGGGGATCACCACGCCCGCCGGGTTAATCGTACACTCCGGCGATTACAAGTTTGACCATACACCGGTGGATAACAAACCTACAGATTATGCCAAGCTGGCTGAGCTGGCTGGTCGTGGGGTGCTGGCTTTGCTCTCCGATTCAACCAATGCCGACCATCCGGGTTGGACCCCTTCCGAACGGGTAATCGACAAGGCTTTGCATGAAGTGTTTCGCAACGCCAAAGGACGCATTATCATCGCCTCCTTTGCCTCGTTGATCTCCCGCATGCAGCAGGTGGCGGATGCAGCCAGGGAATACAAGCGGAAAATGGTTTTTGTAGGCGCCAGCATGGTCGAGAACGCAAAAATGGCGCGCGAATTAGGCTATCTTAACCTGCCCGATGACCTGGTCATCAACCTGGAACAGGCTCTAAAAATGAAGCCCAACGAAATCGTCTTTATGTCCACCGGCACACAGGGCGAGCCGACATCAATCATGGGCCGCCTTTCCACGGGAACTAACCGCCAGTTTGATATCCAACCTGGGGATACGGTTGTCCTGTCCTCCCACCCGATCCCAGGGAATGAAGAAAGCGTTTACCGAACGATTAACCGATTATTCCGCCGCGGGGCAAATGTGATTTACGAAGCGATTGCCCCTGTGCATGTCTCCGGACATGCCAGCCAGGAGGAGATGAAGTTGCTGCTGCACCTGGTTAAGCCGAAGTATTTTATCCCGATCCATGGAGAGTTACGCCATCTGAAACAGCATGCTGAAATCGCCCGGCAGGTTGGCATCCCGGAAGACCATATTTTGGTGATTGAAAATGGCCAGATGGTGGAATTTGAAAATGGCGAGATGAAGCTTGGACCGCGCGTGCCGGGCGGTTACATTTTCGTAGACGGCGCTGGCGTGGGCGATATCGGTCCCAGCGTGGTGCGCGAGCGGGAAGCCCTGGCGCGGGATGGATTTGTCCTGGTCAACCTGACCATGGAACACGGTTCATACAAGCTGTTGGAAGAACCAGAGATCATCACGCGCGGGTTTATTTATGCGCGCAACGGCGATGACCTGCTTTCAGCCACACGCCAGTTGATCAAAGAAGCGGTAAACGCGGCTGAATCGAACCTGCAAGAAGATTTGGAGCAGATAATCAAAAGTTTTCTGTTCAACAAGACCCGCCGCCGCCCGATGGTTTTTGTCAGCGTCAGCAGAACCTGACCCCGGCGAATTTACTCACCCCAACCCCACCTGCCGATCAACGGCACAAACGCCACGGGAATGATGGTCTCTTGTTTGTATTCCGATCCCTGGCGCCGCCACCTTTCCAGGTATTGACCGCCGCGCTCGCCTACCGGGATCACCAGCCTGCCGCCGTCGCTCAACTGCTCCAGCAGCGCTTGCGGGATGTGAGGCGCAGCTGCGGTAACGATAATGCCGTCATAAGGCGCAAATTCCGCCAGCCCCAAGGTGCCGTCGCCGGTATGCACCTGGATATTGTGCAGGTTAAGCTGGCTCAAGATTTTCTGTGCCTGGTTGGCGAGCCCGGGATGGCGTTCTATGGTGTGAACCTGGCGAGCCAGCAGGCTGAGGATCGCCGCCTGGTATCCTGATCCGCAGCCGACTTCTAAGACAGTCTCACTGCCGCGCAATTCAAGTAATTCGGTCATTAGTGCAACGATATAGGGTTGTGAGATGGTTTGACCATGTCCGATGGGCAATGGACCGTCGCCGTAAGCCATATGGCGGTATTCTGCTGGGACAAAGAAATGCCTGGGGATGCTGCGCATGGCTTCCAGCACCTGGGGCGAGTGGACGCCCCTGTTGATGATCTGGTTTTGCACCATATCCTCGCGGTCCAGGTCAAAAAGGGCGTCATCTGTCATCTTGGTTGCTTATCCTGCAAGCATTTCCGTCCGCTGATCACAAATCAAAAAAAATACACACTGGCAAAATATCAGGAAAGCAGGTATGCCATCACCCAGCGTGTGGTCCCCACCAGCGCGTCCAGGTGGGTCCGCTCATAGCTGTGCGAGGCATCCACACCCGGGCCGATCAATGCCACAGCCACGTCTGCGCCTGCGCGCCAGTATGCCTCGCCGTCGGAGCCGTAGAAAGGGTAGATATCCACTTTGTAGGGGATAATGTTCGCCTCTGCCAGGGAGCGCAGACGCTGGCTCATGCCATGGTGATAGGGACCGCCGGAGTCCTTGACGCACAGCGTGGCGTGAAACTCATCCGAGGCCTGTCCAGCGCCGACTGCTGCCATATCGACGGTGAGCAGCTCGGTCACTTCGGCAGGGATGCCCGCAGATGCGCCGTGCCCGACTTCTTCATAATTGCTGATGTGGAAGTATGTGGTCTGGCGCGGTTTCAACCCCGCATCTTGCAGCGCCTTGACGGCAGCTAC
>CAZTMX010000003.1:0-39810 GCA_964614855.1 uncultured Anaerolineaceae bacterium
CAGCAAGGGGAATGGGTGGTTTCTCCCTCTATGAACTGGGACTACTTGCCTCCCAGAGTCGAAGCTGCCATCGCTGAGCGCCTGCGCAACCTGCCCAAGCCGTACCGTAGGCTCCTCCAAATTGCCAGTATTGAAGGAGAGCGTTTTACCGCCGAAGTCACCGCAAAAATCCTGGGGGAGGATGAACGGCAGGTTTTAATGCTCTTAAGCACCGAACTGGACCGCCGCTATAAACTGGTCCAGGCGGACAGCAGTCGAAGTGTAAATGGGATCAGGCTTTCTCGCTACCGTTTTCGCCACAATCTCTTTCAAAAATACCTGTACAGCCAGCTCGATGCGGTCGAGCGCCCTCAATTACATGAACAAGTTGGTCGTGTTTTAGAAGAGCATAGCTCCGGAATGCTGGAAGAAATCGCCGTACAACTGGCGCACCATTTTACAATGGCCGGTCTCCCCACGAAAGTGATCCATTACCTTCAACTTGCAGGCCGCCTGGCAACCCGCCTCTCAAGCTTTGAAGAAGCAATTACGCATTTCAAAACAGCCCTATCATTGTTGGCGAACGAGCCTGAAACACCTGATAAAAGCCTGCAGGAGCTGGATCTTCTGCTGTATCTGAGCGTGCCCATCATGCTGGGTCATGGATACGGTTCTTCGGATCTGGGCCCTGTATGCAGCCGGATGGTACAGCTTCTGAACTTCATCCCCTTAAAGCCGGAGATGTTTCCCATCATGCATGCCATTGTTTCATACTACTCCATGCGTGCAGAATACGAGAAATCGCTGGCGATCCTACATCAATGGGCGCATACGGTTGAAAGTAGTGGGGACGATTTGTTCCTCCATGTAATCAGCTGGGGGATTGGTCATAACTCGCTTTGGTTAGGGGAATTAAGAGAAGCTGTAACACGGCTGGAAAAAATGAGTGGTTTCTACACCCCTCACCAGCACCGCAATCTGCACCATGTTTTGGGTTCAGACCCGGGGGTATCCAGCTTATGCTGGTCTTCCTGGGCACTCTGGCTGCTCGGTTATGCAGAAAAGGCGCTTCTGCGCGGCCGGCAGGCGATTGATCTCAGCCTGGCGTTGGGGGATGCGCAGCGCCAACGGTTCGCAAAAATGCTCACGGCTTTCCTGCACTTGCTGATGAGAGAACCAGAGGAGTCGAATGCGCTGATCCAATCCTGCTCTTCCCTGGTAGCGCAGCACTCGATGTCGCTTTTCGCGGCAGATATGGAGTTCCTGGGGGGGTTCTACCAGATCCACAAGGGAGAACCGGATGCCGGTCTGGAGAGTATTGCGAGAGGGATGGATGTTATCCAGAGCGTCGGGGTCCGGAGTATGTTTTCCATGCGGCTCACGCTGCAGGCTGAAGCCTATCTTCGCTGCAACTATCCAGGTAAAGCCGCCCATCTGCTCCAACAGGCAGAGGAGTTCATCGCAGAAACCGGCGAGAGGTTCTACTATGCCGAAGTATTGCGATTGAAGGGAGTTGCACTGCTTGATCTATCTCCGAACAGGTCAGCCGAATCCGAATCTTATTTCTGCCAGGCACTGCAGGTAGCAAGTGCACAAGAAGCCAGGGCCCTCGAGCTGCGCGCCGCGGTGAGCCTTGCACGCTTGTGGAAAAATCAGAACCGCCTGGTGGATGCCCGGAATGTGCTGGCTAAAATTTACGGCTGGTTCAGCGAAGGGTTTGATACCCCTGATTTAGAAGAGGCTCGCGCACTGCTGAAGACATTGGATGATGGGCTTTTATCCCGGCAATAGCGTGCTTTCTCCAGTAAACCGGCGAAACGACCTGCGAAACCTATGGGGATGTCTTGATCCTGTATGTGGGTCGCAAAAAAACTTAGGGGCTGCCCTTTCTCTTAGGGCAGCCCCACCGGTGTGTTATACTAAATTCCTCACGGCTTCATCGTTCTCTTCCATTTGGCGTTGGTTCACCAGATATCTTTGATCCATGGTTCGTACCCCTCGCCTCAAATTTCCGCTCCTGATCCTTACGTTCCTCCTCGCCTGGCTCGTATCTCCCCTGCAAACCCTGGCACAAAGCGAGACCCCAACAGACCTGGTGAACGCGGTCAACGACCTGCGCATCTCGCTCGGCCTGACACCCTACCAGATCGATCCATGGCTGATGGAGCTCGCCCAATCGCACTCGGAGTATCAAGCCCGCACCCAGACCAGCACCCACATCCACGAGGATGGCTCTTTGCCGACCGACCTGGGGCTGGTGGAGAACGTTGCCGGCGGGGACAACGGTGTGGTAACCGTGGATATCGTAGTCAACCACATCTAGGTGGACGAGGGCCACCGCCGCACACTGGTGGGCTATCCAGGCGGTTGGGTCGGGGCAGGCATCGCTTTATCAGCTAACGGGACTTTATTTTACACTTTTGAGCTGCGCCCCAGTGATGCTGCCAGCGGGCTTACCGCTGCACCCTCCGGCGATGGCATTTACCAGGCTGGACCGTCGCCCACCTTTGCTCCATACCTCACCAGCACACCCGCCGGAGACGGCTCCATCTCCCACACCGTGTTGGAGGGGGATACCCTGTGGAGCATCGCCATCTCCTACGGCATCAGCGTGAACACGATCCGCGACTTGAACGGCATCCCCAGCGATGTCACCAACATCCTGGTCGGGCAAAACCTGCTTATCTTCCCTGCCGGCTCTGCGCCTGCGCCCCCAACCGAGCAACCGGGTGCGACTGCCACGCTGACAGCAATCCCCAACGAGCCTGATCCAACTGCCACCCAGGCGCCCAGTCCAACCCCCATTAGCGTGCCAGTAGGGACATCCACACCAAGCCCAACCAACTCTCCAACAGGAAATCTCCGCGCCCGCCTTCTTGGCAAACCATTTATCCTGCCGGTTGCCGCCATTGCCTTCGCGATAGTTGGTTTGCTTCTTATTATTTACAGCAACAGGAAGCACTAGACAAATTTTCCAGGAAAATGCTTATCTACTACTGTCCGGCTCTCAAGATAAACAAATAGATCGCTCAGGATGTGTTGGATAATCTTATAGTGCCAGAATTTTTCGATCCTGGGCAAATTCTAATTCCCTATTGACTCTTTCTATACTAATCAGTATACTCTATACCAATCAGTATACAAACCACTTGATTGGTATAGAGAGGTTCTTATGGATCACGACCCACTGCTCGATCACGCAAATGCCGAGCGGATACTCGAAGAAGGATGGCAGCTATTTCAGCAGCGAGGCTATCGCGGCGCCACCATTGACGAGTTGTGCCAGCGCTGCCAGCTGAGCAAACCCACCCTTTACTATTACTTCAAAGATAAGGAAAACCTGTTCGTCCAGGTGCTGCAGCACAAACTGCTGGTCTTTCAAGCTACAGCCGAGCAACCCGGTTCTCTAAGCGAACGCCTGCAGGCAGTTGCCGAGACGATCTTTACCAGCTTCCAAAAAGAGTATTCCCCCCTTTTACGCGACCGAGAGCATATCAAAAACCCGGAGAATCTCAAAAAAATCCGCGATGCCTTCCGCAGTGGGCTTTTTGGACCGCTAACTGCCATCATGCAGTCGGGCATCGAGGCGGGAGAGTTAAAAGACGATCGGCCGGAAACACTCACCCTTATCTTCCTGGGAACGATCAATTTCTTTATCGGCAAGGCAGAGGTGATGAAGCTGGATCATCCTGCCCTGGCTCGCAAATTGACCACATATTTTTTGGAGGGAGCGAAAAAATCATGAATGAGACAATCATCGCCTGGTTTGAGAGCATCTTCAATGTCACTTATCTTCTGGCTGTCTGGTATTTTGTCTACCTGATGACCAAAGCCATGGATACGGTGGAGCCCCAGGACCGCCGCACCGCGGGGCTGGTGCGCATGGCGTTTATTTTGCTGGCTGCCGGCGACACGGGGCATGTCGGTTTGCGAGTGGTAGCCCACCTGCTCGGTGGGAAAGAGACACAGGTCGTCTTCCTGGGAACCCCGATGAGCCTGATCGGTTTGGGAACCCTGGCGACGGCGTATACGGTCACCCTGTTCTATATGCTGTTTGTGTATGTCTGGCTGGCGCGTTACCAGCAGCGAGCCAATTGGTTTACCAATACGCTCTTAGCCGCCGGCGTCTTGCGGCTGGTCTTCATGGCGTTGCCGGCAAACGAGTGGGGCAGCCTGCTCCCGCCCCAACCTATCAGCCTGTACCGCAACCTGCCTTTGATCTTGCAGGGGCTCGGGGTCATGGGGTTGATCCTGTACAGTGCCTACCAGACGCGCGATACCTCCTTCCAGTGGATCGGATGGATGATTGCGATATCTTACGCATTCTACATCCCGGTGATCCTTTTTGCCCACCGCCTGCCCCTGGTTGGGTTATTGATGATCCCGAAAACCTGCGCCTACCTGGTCGTCGCCTGGATCGCGTACAAAGGCCTTTGGAGACGCACTAAACCCAGCCCACAGAACGAGCGTACCGCGACCCCTGACGTTTCTGTGGCGATATAAACAACATACTGGGCAGGCGCGTGGTATTATTTACCTCCCGCCTGGAAAATTACGGCAATTATCAATTCGCGGGAAAGAGGATCTCAATCCATGAATTTGAGAGAATGGCTTGTCAAGCTAAATCCAGCTTTGTCGAAGAAGTGGCTGTTGGTCCTGGCAGGGGTGATATGGACCGGTGTCGGCGTCTTGCTTCTGCAGTATGCAATCCGCTGGCTGTCACACCCCATCTCAACAATGTCCATTCTACTTGGCTTGCTTGGCTTGTTAATCTCAATCGCAGTCAACCGGTTGATGTTTTCCCGCCTGGCTACCAAGAATATCAAGCGGATTATATCTTCCAAGGACAAAGCCTGCGTTTTTTCCTTTCAAGCCTGGACAGGCTACCTGATCGTGCCCATCATGATCACCTTGGGTCTCGTCATGCGCAACTCTGCCCTCCCCAAGCCGTATCTGGCTGTGGTTTATGCCGCAATCGGTGGGGCTTTGTTCCAGGCAAGCCTGATGTATTACCAGGGCTACTTCCAGGTCGTCCATTCCACCTCAGCGAATTAACAACCCGCGGCCGGGGCGTAAAGGCGTGTAGGACGCCAACGCCGCCGGCCGCGACGGTAACAAATCTCAACTGCAATTACTTAAGCCATTTTGCCGCATCCAGCGCGTGGTAGGTGATGATCACATCCGCGCCAGCGCGTTTGATCGAAGTCAATATCTCCAGCGTGATTTTCGCTTCATCGATCCAACCCTTGGCTGCGGCAGCTTTCACCAGCGCATACTCGCCACTGACATTGTAGGCGCCCAACGGCATTTCGGGGAAGTTATCTTTTACCATTTGAATGACATCCAGGTATGCCAGGGCGGGCTTGACCATCAACATATCCGCCCCTTCGGAGATATCCAGTGCGGCTTCTCGCAGCGCTTCGCGTGCGTTGCCGGTGTCCATCTGGTGGGACTTGCGGTCGCCAAATTTCGGTGCACCTTCAGCTGCTTCTCGGAAGGGACCATAAAACGAAGATGCGTACTTGATCGCATAAGACAGGATGGGCAGGTTTTCATATCCTGCCAGGTCTAACGCCCCACGAATTGCGCCTACCATGCCGTCAATCATCCCAGAAGGAGCCACGATGTCCGCTCCGCATTCCGCGTGCGAAACAGCCACCTTGCCCAGAATCTCTAAGGTCGGATCGTTGAGCACATAGCCTTCGGGCAAGCCCGGGTGCGGCCTGGGTGCAGATGGAGCCGGGGCAATATTCAGAACCCCGCAGTGCCCGTGATCGGTGTATTCACACATGCAAATATCCGTTACGATCAACAGGGAGGGGATTTCTTTCTTGATCGCCCGGATTGCTTGCTGGATAATGCCGTCTGGGGCAAAGTTTTCCTTGCCGATGGGGTCTTTTTCAGCCGGGATGCCAAACAGGAGGATCGCCGGGATACCGGCTATGGCAGCCTGCTCAGCTTCTCGAACCGCTTCCGCCACCGAAAGCTGCGCGATGCCGGGCATGGATGAGATGGGCGTCCTGCCCTCGCCATGCCGTACAAACATGGGGTAAATCAGATCGCGCACGTTCAATTCAGTCTCACGCATCATGGCTCTTATGGCTTCGTTTTGCCGCAACCTGCGCGGGCGCTCGATCATCGAATAACTGCTCATCGCATTCTGTTTACCAATTCGATTATTTTGTATCATCCTTTTTCCTTTGCAGTGCTTTGCAATAACTTGACCAGCCCTGCTGTTGTATATTCTTCCGCCATCACGAGATTGTGAAACCCGTAGTCGATGGCAGTTTGTTGTGTGATGGGTCCTATACAGGCAACGATGGGGCCGCCCGCCAGGCGCAGCGGGTCCAACCCGGCTTGCCGGACCAGGCGCACAAAGTTTTCCACAGTGGATGAACTGGTAAATGTCACCACATCCACCCCAGAGCGTAAGGCTGCCAATCCTTCTGGATCGATCTCAGCTGGTGCAGTCTTGTAAACTGAAATTTCATGGACAATCCCACCTGCTTCCAGGATTGCCTCGGGCAGCGCCTTGCGAGCGATGTCCGCGCGCGGAAGCAAAACCCAGCGCCCGCGCAAATCTCCCAATCCAGGCAAGATGGCTTCAGCCACGTATTCTCCTGGGATAAAATCCGGTTTTACCCCTTGCTGCTGCAGCGCCTCAGCGGTGACGACTCCAATAGCGGCGGTTTTCAAACCGCAAAAGAGTTCCCCCGGCTCTTCAACTCCCCTGATCGAGCGCAGCGTCTCAAAGAAAAGGGCCACACCGTTGACCGAGGTGAACACCACCCAATCGTAGCTTTCAAGCTTTTTAATAGCTTGTTCCAGGATGATATTAGGTTCAATCGGGCGGATTTCTATCACCGGGAAGAAAACAGGTTCAAACCCGGCATCTGTCAGGGCTTGCGCAAAAGTTATCGATTGCGAACGGGGGCGAGTGACCAGGACCTTAATCACGCTGTGCTTCCCCTGGAACCCGAAACCAGCTCACATGCCCCCTGTGCAGCCGCCTGCTGTGCCAGGCGCATGCCCAACTCCACTGGATCGGCGCCTGTTCCAGCAACCCGGATGATACGGCTGCCATCCACGGAGGCCACCAGGCCGGTCAAGTGGATCTCCAGGGGCTCACCGCGGGTTGTTGCATAGGCTGCTACTGGGAGCGCACATCCGCAGCCAAGCCCCTGTAGAAAATTGCGTTCGGCTGTCACAGCAGCACGGGATGGGGCATGATCCAGCGTAGAAAGCAGGGACAAGGTGGCAGTATCACCGGCGCGGCATTGCACCGCCAGGGCACCCTGCCCGGGAGCCGGCAGCATCACCTCTAACGGCAGCCATTGGGTGATATTGACCTCCAACCCCAGGCGGATCAGACCAGCACCCGCCAGCAGGATTGCATCGTACCCCCCCTCCAGGGCCTTTCTCAAGCGGGTATCCACATTGCCGCGCAAGGAACCAATTCGCAGGTCGGGGCGAGCAGCTAAAACCTGGGCGGCACGGCGCGTGCTGGATGTTCCCACAACAGCGCCAGGCGGCAGGCTTTCAAGGGTGTGCCCCTGCCGGGAAATCAGTGCATCCCGTACTTCGGATCGGGCAGGGATACAACCAATCACCAACCCATCCGGGTTGGTGACAGGCAAATCCTTTAGCGAATGAACTGCACAATCTACCCTGCCGGATAACAACTCGTGTTCAAGTTCTAATGTGAACACACCTTTCCCACCGATCTCAGGCAAAGGCTTATCCAGGGCTCGATCGCCTTGGGTAAGCATTAGCTTTTGATCACAGATTAAGCCGGGGTGCGCGGCCTGTAAGGCATGGATCACAGATGTTGTTTGCCAGCAGGCCAGAGTAGAAGTGCGGGTAGCAAAAACCAGTTTCATGAAACAGCTTTGGCCTTGAGATATGATCAATTGACTAAATTATATCATTATGATTAAATTTATCAATGCATACCTATATGATCTGCCTCGTCGGGCTGCAATCACGACAAGCAGTTGTAATTGGGGGAGGCGCCGTAGCAGCCCAAAAAATTCAGGGATTACTACCCACTGAAGTGAAGGTAACTGTCATCAGCCCTGCACTCAACTCAGAATTACAGAATTTGGTTGAGCAAGGAAAGCTTTCCCATATTGCGCGGGGTTACCAAAACGGTGATCTGGATGGGGCGTACCTGGTCATTGCCGCTACAGATGATCCGGAGGTGAACCATGCCGTCTGGGCTGAAGCACAGGCACGTGGCTGTTTGATCAACGTGGTGGATGATCCGGAGCACTGTACATTTATATCCCCCGCCATGGTGCGCCGGGGCGATCTAAATATCGCCATCTCCACCGGGGGCGGCAGTCCTGCACTGGCTCGCTGGATGCGCATGCGGCTGGAAGCAATTATCGGGGTAGAATATAGCCTGTTGGCAGAAATCATGTCTGAGCTTCGGCCCGAAATCAACCAGGGTTTTCCGCCCGGTAAGGCCCGCCTGGCAGCAGCCATGCGAGTTTTGAATTCAGATATCCTGACGGTGATCCGCGAGGATGGGAAGGATGCTGCTTTAGCTTATGCCCGGAGACAAATCGACACCAAAGAATAACCCCAGCTCTGTTGGCGTTGTCTATCTCGTCGGCGCAGGTCCCGGTGACCCTGGTCTACTCACGCTGCGCGGGTTGGAGTACTTACAGAAAGCCCAGGTGGTCGTACATGACCGCCTGATAAACCACACCCTGTTGGCTTATGCTCCGCAAGCCCGGATGATTGATGTGGGTAAACAACCGGACAACCATCCCATCCCGCAAGCGCGCATCAATGAAATCCTGGTGCAGGAGGCGCGGGCAGGACATGTGGTGGTGCGGTTAAAGGGCGGCGACCCGTTCGTTTTTGGTCGCGGCGGCGAAGAAGCACTAGCCCTGGTAGAAGCCGGCATCCCATTTGAAATTGTCCCGGGGGTGACCAGCGCCATCGCTGTGCCTGCCTATGCCGGCATCCCGGTAACCCAACGTGGGACTGCTTGCAGTGTGGCTTTTATCACCGGTCATGCAGCCAACTCAAAACCCATTGATATCAACTGGCAGGCGCTTGCGCAAGGTATCGACACGCTGGTGTTTATGATGAGCGTACAGAGCTTGCCCGTCATCGTTGCGTCCTTGATTGAAGCTGGTTGCGCAAAGGACACCCCGGCGGCTGTTATCGAACAGGGAACTCTGCCTGCCCAAAGGGTCGTGACGGGGTCATTGGCGAATATCATCGAAAAAGCAAAACCCGTAAATCCACCTGCGATCATCATTGTGGGACAGGTGGTCAGCCTGCAGGCTGCGCTTTCCTGGTTTCAGCCAGCCCAGGGTGATGAAAACCAACCGCAATAGAGAGATAAGGACAATATGCCGCGCGCATTGGTCACCGGTGGAACAGGCTTTATAGGCTCGAATATCGCGTTGAGGTTGGTCGAACGCCGTTGGAACGTCCGCATACTCGAAAGACCGGGAGCTTCCAGGGTGTTGCTCGAGGGTGGGCCCTTTGAGTTTGTCAATGGAGATGTGCTGCAAAGCGAGACCTTACCTGCAGCCCTCAAAGGGATCGATGTGGTCTTTCACGCCTCAGGTGTGGTGGATTACTGGAACCAGGGTGTGGAGCGCATGTACCAGGTCAACGTCCAGGGTACAAGAAATGTCATGGAAGCCTGCTTGCAGGCTAGAATTGAGCGCGTGGTACATATCAGCTCCACGGCAGCCATGGGTATCCATCCCGATAAACTTGTTGACGAATCGTTTACTTTCAACGTCATGCCGGAGCGCTTCGTTTATGGGCACAGCAAATTCCAGGCGGAAGAAATCGCTTATGATTTCATAAAAAAAGGTTTACCGGTAGTGATTGTCAACCCCACTACAGTCATCGGACCGCGTGATATCCGTAAAGTCTCCAGCGGGATCGTAGTTGAAGTAGTCAAACACTGTGTACCTCCGCTTGTCCCGCCGGGAGGCATCAATATCGTGCCTATTTGTGACGCGGCACAGGGCACAATCGAGGCAGCAACCAAGGGGCGCACCGGTGAGCGCTATATCCTGGGCGGCGAGAATATGTCCCACCTGCAGATTTACCAGACCATAGCCGATGTTGTAGGCTGTGGAATGAAGCTAAAAGCAATGCCGCGCTGGCAGGTATCCATCATTGCCGGTCTAACAGATATGCTGCAGCCCCAAACCAGCGGACCGGTACCGTTGACAGGCACCCGCTTACGTCTGGAATCTCAACACTTTTTCTACGAAACAACAAAGGCCCGCTCGAGCTTTAATATGCCGCAAACCCCGCTGCGGGTAACCATCGGTCGCACCTACGAGTGGTACGAGTCGATGGGTGAGTTTGAAGGCGCCAATGAGAACCTGGACGAGAACGGTGTTTGTAAATATTGCAAACGGGCACGCTACTGCACCTGGCCGCCTCCCTTGCCCAAAGATGCCCAGAAATTGTGAAAGGAGCAAAATTGAAAATCTTTGACGCAATCCGCTCGCTTTGGCATGAGCGCCTGCAGAAAAAGACAAAACGCATTCTTGCTCAAAAATGGTTTGATGTTGGCTTACAAGGAAAGATGTCTGCCCTGGTGACCATAGGTTTGATGGGGCTGATCGCTATCTTTGGTTACCTGACAGTCACCACCACTCGCCAGACGACGCAGCAGTTGCTTAATGAGCACGTGTACCAGGCTCGTATCCTGGCTGATACCATGGACTCAAGCGTCAGTAATATTGCCGGAATGCTCACTGTGTTATCCACGCAAATCGACATGGATGATCCCAAAATCAGCCTTGAAGAATGGAGTGCCATTCTATTACAGGATTTCACACCCGTGAAAGGATTATACGTTTATAACAATTCCAGGCAGCTGTTGGCAAGCTCTATGGGTGCGCCCGAGATAGTTTTACAGGATACGCTTTTTTCACAAATTTCTACCGGCAGTGAAAAACGCATAATCTCCACCCAAAGCCTGACAAAACCCCTGGCCTTGGTGGCAGTACCGATCAACTCACCCGATATCGATCAACCCGTTGGATTTTTTGTTGCCGTATTGGATCTATCCGATCCACAGATGTTTATGCCTGGCGGTACGTTTGACCTGGCGCATGGGAAAGCCCTGCTCGTATTGGATTTTCAGGGGAGGGTATTGGTCAGCTCCCATCCGGACCGCACGCTCACTGCAAGTACGATCGAAAAAATCACCGAACACATCGCATTGAGCGACCAGCCAGATATTGAAGCCTGTCTGGGTTGCGAAATGAATTCGGCAGATTCGGGGACAATTATTGCATATGCCACGCTTTCACAAGTTCCCTGGGTTGTGCTCATCTGGCACGACTCTCAAGAACTTTTTGCACCGGTAAGGACAATCGGCTTACAAACATTGGTTTTGGGCCTATTAGCAATTCTAGGCGCGCTTCTGCTGGTCTTCTTAACCACCCGTAGTGTCATTCAACCTGTTCAAATGCTTACCGAAGCCACAAGGAAAATCGGGGGGGCGCAAAATGAGGCATCCATGTTTGATTCGCTTGAATGCCTGGTGCCGGCGACGCTGGTGAAAGAGGCAAATCACCGCCGAGATGAAATCGGCATCCTGGCAAACAGCTTTATCAATATGTGCACCCGCCTGACACAATCCATTGAGGAAATCAAGGCATGGAACCAGGAGCTGGACTCGCGTGTTCAAGCCAGAACGCAGCAATTATCTATCCTGAATACGGTAGCCTTGACGGTCAACCGCTCGCTCAAACTCGAAGAAATCCTGGAGCGCGCCCTGGATGAGGTGATCCAACTAACCAATATCGATGTCATCGCCATCTATATCCAAAATCAAGGGCGAGGTGAACTGGAGTTGTGTGCTTTTCGAGGTCTTACCGAGGAAGCTGCAGAAAATACTTTTCAAGTGGGACTGCTGGATGGCGATTGCGGCGGTGTTATGACACTGGGCAGAACCGTAGTGGTACCCGATATTTCCGTCTATAGGGGTAAGGGTGCTCGTGCATTGCAGCGGGAGAAAATCGCCTCGCTGATGCATGTGCCATTGATGACGAAAGGCACTGCACTGGGCAGCATGTGTGTGGGAACCCACAACACCAACCCATTCAATCGAGAAGAACAAGAACTTTTGACAGCCATAGCCAATCAAATCGCCATCGCAGTTGACAATGCACGCCTGTACGCTGATGTGCAGCGAAAAGAACGTATCCGCGGCGAATTAATCAACCGGACGCTGGCCGCCCAGGAAGAAGAGCGTAAGCGTATCGCCCGCGAATTGCATGACGAGATCAGCCAATCCCTGACTGCTCTGCTCTACGATGCAGAAGATGGCCTTGAACTTGACGAACTCCCCCAAGTCAAGAAGCGCTTACAAACCATATGCACCCTTTCCAAGCAAACACTGGACGAGGTCCACAAACTGATCTTAGATTTGCGCCCCTCAATGCTCGACCAGTTGGGATTGATCCCCGCCTTGCGTTGGCTGATGCAGAACCGCTTGGAATCAAAAGGCGTACGCGTGCGTGTGAATACAAATGCCGAGCTCGATCCTATCAATAAACAGATAAGTAGAAACTCGCTATCGCCAGAAATTGAAACCACGTTGTATCGAGTGATGCAAGAAGCGATTAACAACATTTCTCGCCATGCTGCTGCGCGTAATGTCACGATAGAATTCTTTTTAATCGATGGAACGGCTTCGATCAGTATTCAAGATGATGGGATCGGCTTTGATCTGGCAGAGTTGAATATGGACAACACAAAGGAAATTTCGAGTAGCGATGTGTTATCATTAACCTCCAGGCGTGGGTTGGGTTTACTGGGTATGCAAGAGCGCATCGAGTTGATGGGAGGAGAAATGGAAGTCATTTCTGCCCCGGGAAGCGGCACACGGATCGATATTCGCGTACCGATCACAACAAGGAGCCCCGTTTATGGTTAGAGTCCTGGTGGTCGATGACCACGCCATCTTACGAGATGGAATCCGTTCGCTGCTTGAGAGTCAGGATGACATCGAAGTGGTAGGGGAAGCAAGCGACGGCTTTGAAGCGATTGATCGAACCGAGAAACTACAGCCTGATGTTGTCCTAATGGACATCTCCATGCCAAGAATGAACGGCCTGGAAGCCACCCGCCAGATCAAAGAGCGCTTTCCCGATATCAAAGTGTTAATATTAACCCAGCATGATAACCGGGAGTATATCCTGCCTGCACTAAATGCAGGCGCATCAGGGTATGTATTAAAACGTTCCGGTAGGCGCGAAATGCTCGAAGCGCTGCGCCAGGTTCACGAATACGGCTCGTATATCACCAGCCATATTGCCCAAGAAATCATACATACAGAAACTGATAAAAGTAGAAATTCGGAAGATAGTTCACAGCACCTGACAGAACGTGAACGCCAAACCCTGAAGCTGATTGCCGAAGGAAAAAGCAATAAAGAAATCGCTCTTCTGCTGGGTATCAGTCCAAAAACTGTATCCGTTCACCGCACAAATATCATGACAAAGCTAGATCTACATAATATGGTGGAATTAATTCGCTATGCGTCTGAAAGCTCCATCTTTGATGAAACCGAACCAGAGCAGGAGCTTTAATTTTAGTAATCATCCCTACCAACCCCCCAGGAGAACCCCATGACCGAACTTCAATTGAATTTCATCAAGATCCCAGCCTCCAATTTCACCATGGGCAGCAAACGCTCTCAAGACCGCTTTGCTCGAGATGATGAAATGCCAGCACAAGTATTACATCTCAGCGAATACTACATCATGAAATATCCGGTGACCAATGCTCAGTATCACCAATTTATCCAGGCTACCGGTCACCGCCAACCATTGTTTTGGCAAGATGGCAAAACGGCGTTGGAGAAAGCCAACCACCCGGTCGTGGGTGTATCCTTTTACGATGCGCTTGCCTTCTGTGCCTGGGCTGTTCAAGAAACAGGTCTCCCCATTCGCCTGCCGAGCGAGGCGGAGTGGGAAAAAGCCGCTCGCGGGACGGAGATGCGGGTTTATCCATGGGGAGATGAGTGGAATACCGGAATGTGTAACTCAAGTGAAGAGAAACTCAACGGGACTTGCCCGGTAGATCAATTTTCTCCTGCTGGTGACAGCCCCTATGGGATCGCGGAAATGGGCGGTAATGTTCAGGAATGGTGTTCATCATTCTTCGGTCCCTATCCCTACGACCCCGCCGACGGCCGTGAAGCACAGGTCTATGATCTGCAAGCAGATAGCTTGTTGCCCAAGTTGTTAGAAACCGGCTGCACCTCCATGCCAGAATCTGATGAGGCCTCGTTTGGAAAATCCGTCATACGCGGTGGCTCATGGCGCGAAACGAAAAAGCAATCTCGCTGTGCCTATCGCAGTTGGGCTGCACCCATGCACCGCAGCGATGATACCGGTTTTCGCTGCTGCTATGAACCCAAAACTGGCGATTAGAAAAACAGGCGAGGGATACCCCAAACAACTACCGCAAGAATAAACGTAGCCAGGCCAATCAGATTCATCGCCAGCATGATCAGCACCACACGGCGCTGGTCTGGCCGCAGCTTAAGGTAGAAGCGGTCAAGAAACCACTTGATGAGCCTCTTACCCGGTCTACCTTTCAGTTCGCAGTAACGCTTGATGTTGGTCAGCCACTCTTCAACCACACGCTGCATGGTGGGAAAAAAGTTTGGGTCAACGAGCGTTTCTTCACAGAAACACTCTTCGTAATTCACGCGGCTGCCCAAGGGGATAGGTTTTACTAACCAGGTGACCACAGTTTTAAGCTCGTTGTCCAACTGATAGACCAATTTACTCGGTGGTTGGAACTCGAGCACTGTGTAATGGTAATCAACCAGGGTATTCGGTTCAACTGGCTTTTTTGTTTGCTGTGGTTCAGCCGGGACAGGATGTCTCTCGGCTCCTTCTAGCTTCACCGCCAGATACTCTGCCAACCCCGCCAATGCGCTCTGTGTCCCATCCAGGGTGCCGTGCGAAAGCCCAAACGGCACAGTTGGGTTTACCCGGATGCGATACCAGCTTCCTTCTTCTGGATAGGTCTCTGAAACGTCTAATAACTGGCTCAACCCCCACAACGGGCTGAGTTGCATACGCTTATCGATCTGGATCACCGTTTTGAAGACCTCTTCACACGGCGCAGCAATGTCCTTCAGATAGGCAATCTTGTGCATATCTCATTTTACCCTTTTCTGAAAACATTTTTTTATTCTTTTCACAAGGCAGACAAAAGTTCTTCTAGCGTCTATTCCTTTTGCAGACCAAAAATTCTTGGTGCACCAGAATCCTATCTAACCGTGAATTACCAGTCTACTTGTAATTTTTTGCTCTTTATGATTTAAATTAACCAATATACTTTACATATTGCCATTATTTTGGTAGACTTGTGACATAGCATCCTCCGCTCATCTAAAGGAAGATAGCATGACTACAAGTGAGACCTGGCGAAATATTGGAAGCAAGATTCGTTTTATACGAAAAACCAGTGGGTTGACTCTCAAGCAACTCGCCAGGGGCTGCGGCTTATCTGCCAATACCATCAGCATGGTGGAACGTAATGAGGTCTCCCCGAGCATTGAAACCATTTGTAGAATAGCCAGCGCCCTGGGGGTGTCACCCGCTTCGCTCTTCCTGGAAATCTGCCAGCCAAATGTGGTTCTTCAGCGAGCCTGTGAAATGAGCGAGGATCAAGATGTAACACAAAAGACCATGCAAATCTTGTCGAACCCAACTCGCATACCTCCTGGGGATATGAGATCTTCTCGGCCCATCTCGTGCGGGTTGCCTTCTTCAAGAAGCTTTATTTTGTGTATTAGCGGTCAGGTCGAGCTGGAATTGGAAGGGCAGAACTACCTCTTAGAACCTGGCGATAACCTGGCTTTTAACAGCGACGCATTCCACCGCTGGCGCAGCCCGAATGATACCCCCGGGATTGCTGTCATGGTACTGTCAGACTAAAAAACACAGGGTTGATAAATGGAAACCTCCGCGAAAGCAAAAAACACCTCTTTACCAAAACAACCTTATTTTTATAACCTCGAAACTTCCGCTATTGCCGGTCTTGATGGTCGCGCAGAACGGTTTTTAGAAGCTTTTGCACAAATTCTTGCCACGAGTAATTATCGCGTGCTGGTTGACCTGTATGCAAAGACCAGCGCCAAATGCGGCAGTTGCTCGGTGAGCTGCCCGGTGTACCAGGTTTCGCAGGATCCGCGCGATGTCCCCTGTTACAGGAGCAACCTTTTATTGGATGTTTACCGCCAATACTTTGCAGAGAGTGGGCGTTGGCTGCGGAGGCTGTTTCCGGAAAATTCACTGAGCGATGAAAAAATCGACGAGATTGCTGAGCTTTATTACCGCTGTACAGCTTGCCGGCGCTGCACCATCGATTGCCCGTTGGGTGTAGACCACGGGTTGATCACCCACTTGGGACGCTACATCCTGAGCGAAGCCGGCATTGCGCCAAGAGGCCTGGTGGTCTCCGTGCGCGAGCAGCTTGAAGGCGTTACCGCTAACACATCCGCCATCCCATTGCCCGCGCTAATGGACAATATCGAATTCTTGCAAGAAGAAATCCAGGATATGACCGGCGCAAATGTCCCCTTCCCTGTCGATCAGGAAGGCGCTGAATACATTTTCTTCCCGGCAGTCAGCGATTATCTAATGGAAGCCGATACATTGATGGGGAATGCAGTGGCGCTGCATGCCGCTGGGATCTCCTGGACGATTGGCTCCAAATATTTTGACGGTATCAACTATGGGTTGTTCTACAACGATTGGACCCTAGAACAGATCATTCAGAAGCTTGTGAACGAAGCACACCGGTTGAAAGTAAAGAAAATTCTGATCGGCGAATGCGGTCATGCTTCTCGCTCGGCGCACCAATTTGTGCCCAACTTCCATAATGGCCGCGGATACCCGGTCGTCAGCATCATGGAGCTGACGGATCAGCTGGCGTTGGATGGGAAAATCCGGTTGAAGAAGGATGTAATCACCGAACGCGTCACGTATCACGACCCATGCAACATCTCGCGTTCCGGTTGGATTATTGAACAGCCTCGCCGGCTGCTGCGCAGTTTTGTAAATGATTTTGTAGAAATGCAGCCCAATCGAAAAAAGAACTACTGCTGCGGCGGCGGAGGCGGTCTGGTCTCGCTGGATGAAACTTACGAATTCCGCATGCAAGTCACCGGCAAAGCCAAAGCAGACCAGATCCGAGAATGCGGCGCGCAAATCGTCGTTTCGCCCTGCGCAAATTGCAAGAAACAATTGCGTGAGCTGGTAGATTATCACAAATTACCGGTGCAAATTGCCGGGCTGCATGACCTGGTACTCAGGGCCATCGACCTGGATGGATCATCTCACAAATAATGACCAGGAGGAAGGATACACCATGCTTGATTGGCTAACGCTGGCAAAAGGCCCATTTTTCATCTTCGTGCTGGCTTTTGTGACCCTAAAAGTGTTGCAGATGATCCTCCTAACCGCATGGGATATCTGGACAGCAATTCGCCGGTCAGGAGACGGACACCTGCCCTACAGGCAAATAGCGCTACAGACCATCACCAACCTGCTGCCGTTCAATAAGATTAACCGCAGCCGGGCAGGTTACAGTATCGCCTCGATCAGCCTGCACCTGAGCATTCTGCTTGTCCCGTTGTTCTTGCGCAATCATCTGGATATTTTGGGAGATAACATTGGTTTTTCCTGGGCGGCAATTTCCAAACCCGTTTTGGATATCCTGACCCTGGTTGGCATCCTGGGCATAAGCTTCCTGTTTCTCTACCGTTTGTATATGGTCAGCTCCAGGCGGCTGAGCAAAACCGCAGATTACTTAATCCTGCTGCTAATCCTGGGTATATTTACATCGGGATACCTGGCAGGTCGCCCCTGGAACCTGATCCCATACAATAGTTTAATGTTATTTCATACGGTCTGTGGAATGCTGTTTCTCCTGCTCATCCCATATACAAAGGTGTCCCATTGTGTGCTCTTTCCGCTGATACGCTTGGGGACAGAAGCCGCCTGGCATTTTGTGCCTCACAGCAGCAACAAGCCAGCCCCCACGCTGCAAAGCTCGGAGGAAATAAGCTTATGATCAGCATGCCCACTCAGGTCGGAATTTTGGTTGATGTCACCCGCTGCACAGGCTGCAACCAGTGCATTGATGCCTGCGCTGCAGCAAACCAGACCGGCATCGATGCCCTCCGTATTCAGCAATCACCCGACCGCTTGTCTGCAAACCGGTGGTCATCCATTGTTGAAAGCCAGGAGGGGGCTTTTGTCCGCAAGTTCTGCCGTCACTGCCTGGAACCAGCCTGTGTATCGGTGTGCCCGGTTGGCGCCATGTACCGCACCAAGGAAGGCATTGTACGCTATGACAAGGATAAGTGTATGGGCTGCCGTTACTGCATGATGGCTTGTCCATACGGCATCCCGCGATACGAATGGGACACCCCTGTGCCGTTGGTCAAAAAATGTACGCTGTGTTACGACAGGCTTACAGAAGGGAGACTTCCAGCCTGTGTTGAAACTTGCCCCGAAGGGGTACTTACCTTTGGCGAAAGAAGCGAGTTGCTAAAAATTGCTCACCAGCGGATAGAAGAAAATCCAGAACGTTATTTAGCTCAGGTGATTGGGGAAGATGAGGTGGGGGGCACATCGGTAATGTACTTATCGCATGTTCCATTGGATTTTTTGGGATACACCGGAAAACCCGGCAATCAGCCGTTGCCCGACCTTACCTGGCAATGGTTGGGAAAAGTCCCGCCCATTGCAATTGGCGTGGCGGGCTTGATGACGGGTCTGGTGTATGTCATGGGACGGCGAATGCAGGCAGAGGAAGCCCGCATCCAGATGACAGATCATTCAAAAAAGGAGAATTAAGTGAGCGAAGCGGCCCAAACTCGAATCAAAGATGCACTGTGGGCGATCGTTTTCGCGGGAATGGTCGCATCCATCATCCGTTTTGCCAGCGGGCTCGGTACAGCTACTGGGATGAACGACTCAGCTCCCTGGGGTCTGTGGATAGCTTTCAAACTGGTCTTTGTTGCGCTGGCAGGCGGCGGTTTTACCCTGGCTGCTATGGTGTATATTTTTAAACTGGAAAGCTACCGCCCAATCCTG
The DNA here is from genome assembly GCA_964614855.1 of uncultured Anaerolineaceae bacterium. Classification (GTDB taxonomy): domain Bacteria; phylum Chloroflexota; class Anaerolineae; order Anaerolineales; family UBA4823; genus CAWJHE01. The sequence continues at coordinate 19,107 of CAZTMX010000003.1, forward strand.
CGCAGAGCCATCCTGATCGCCTTGTTAGGCTACGGTTCCTTTATCGTTTCTCTGCTGTTCGATCTGGGTTTGCCCTGGCATATCTATATGCCAATCATCCACTGGCAGCACCACTCTGTGATGTTCGAGATTGCCTGGTGTGTCCTTCTCTATTTCTCGGTCCTGGTATTGGAATTTTCACCCGCTATCCTGGAACACCCGCTATTTAACCGTCCAATTTTCAAATTTATCTTGCACTGGCTGCACCGTCTGACCATCCCCACGGTCATCGCAGGGATAGTGCTCTCGACACTCCACCAATCTTCCCTGGGGTCTTTGTTCCTGATCATGCCCCATCGTGTCCATCCATTGTGGTACAGCCCCTGGATACCCTACATGTTCTTTACCAGCGCGATAGCAGCCGGCTTTATGGCGCTTGTGCTGGAAGGCTATCTGGTCGAGTGGTGGTTCAAAAAACCCATGCACACGGACTTGCTCAATCGGCTGGCAGAAGGTGCCATCCTGCCGCTGGGTCTGTACCTGGTTTTGCGCGTGACAGACCAGATATTGCGCGGCGTACTACCAGGCGCGATCGATGGCTCATGGCAGAGTTTGCTCTACCTTGCCGAGATCATCCTGGGAGGCGTGATTCCAATCATCTTGCTAAGCATCGAAAAGATGCGCCACAGCCGTGAGGGTTTACTCACCAGTGCAGTTTTGGTCATCCTGGGAATTATGAGCCAGAGGATGTCCCTGAGTATGTTCACCATGTTGAGAGCAGCAGGTACAAGCTATTCTCCAACCCTGAGTGAAATTATTATCACTTTCACCATCCCGGCAGCAGCCATATTGATTTACCTGTTCTTTGCCGAAAACCTGAAAATCTTTGAAACACAGGCAATACCCCCCGAAAACCAGCCACAACGCTTGTTACCTGTCCAAAGAAGGAAATTTGGGCAGCCTGTCAGCGGTCTGAGGGCTGTGTTTGCCAGGCGCAGCAGCCTGGGGGTCTTTATCATTGCGCTGGCATTATCCATTTTTGCCTTTACTAATAAAACTCCAGCAAACCCTGTCCAAGCCGCTGCAGGTTGGGAAACGCTTCTTATTGACGGAAATCAGAAATCCTATGCCGTCAGTTTCCCCCATGTTGAACACCAGGAACGCCTGGCTATCCTGGTGGGAGAAAAAGAAAACTGCCAGACATGCCATCATATGGATATTCCCGGCGATGAAGCAACAGCCTGCGCGCAGTGCCACACCGATCAACACCAGCCCAGTTTGATTTTTAACCACAATACCCACCAGCAGGCTCTGGGCGGCAACCAAAGCTGCTCGAATTGCCACACCCAGGAACATGCACGGCTAACGGAAGCGATCTGCCAGGACTGCCATTCTGCCAGGATTTCAGCCCAGGAGCCAGAAATCACCAGCATGACCGCCCCATCGTATTTCGATGCAATGCACGGCAGGTGTCTTGCATGTCATCAACAGAAAGCAGTAGAACTGGAAAATCCGGATATGGCATTGTGCAGTACATGCCATGGAGTTCAACCAGAGGAAATGAGCCAGATTTCAGCCAGAGACCCTGGCAAGTAAGGAGTTTGAGATGAAAAAGATTGGCTTCTGTACGCATTTTTCAAAAACCGATGAATGGGCGTTCGCATTTGCCCTGGGGCTGGCACGCCAGCACAACTGGCAGTTGACGATTTGCCACTGGCTGAATTCACCCTACCGGCTGCGCCGGGACATGGTTTATCCCACACTGGAGCAAACCGGGGAGCCAGAGACCATCACCCCCAAATTGCTTACGCAACTCGAGTTGGAATTACGCCAATACTACGAGCCAAAACTTGGGGATTTCACCGATGTTGCCTTTAAGTTGTGCGAGGGCATGTACCAGGTGGAATTGATGCGTTGTTTCAGGCAAAATCTACTGGACCTGGTGGTAATCGGGTATATGCCCGATGAAGAATTGGGGGCAGGTGAAGAGTCCCTAGAGGTCTTTGCCTCACACCTGGCATATCCGATGGTGATTGTTGGACCGGATAGTCCAGATCAAATCCAGACGAACAAGGCAGCCGAAGGCTGGCTGGATATCCTCCAGGTGCCTACAGGCGGATGACGATCGAACAGTTTGCGCCCATCCTGAGGAGCAAGACTGTGACAGGATGCGCGGGTTTTATACCCCCAACATTTTATAACAATGCTGGCACATTACCGGAGGAGGCGGCATCGCCTCCTCTTCGCTCTTGGCTGCCAAGTAACTGAACATTGCCAGTGGGCTGGCGCTCACATTCCGCCGCTTAAACGATTCGATAAATTTTGCCCTTGTTTTTCCATTCAATGCGTTTTCCAAGCCGTCCACAACATTGCCAAATGAAAGTGTATCAAACGGACGGCTTTCACCCTGGAAGTAGCGCGGGACACGCCCTTGAACGGTGAGCCCAAGATAAACGCAAGGTGTTACTTCGCCGCGATGGTTGATATAGATTGTGTTGATCGGGTCTGCATCGCACACCAGGGTATTGGGTTCAACCTGCAGCGGATAGACACGCAAGGGCAGATTCAGACGAGCCGCATTTGCCTTTGCCGTGGCAATGATCTCCAAATCTTCGGGCAATGGGTTTTCAGCAAAAATATGCATGCGGTCCAGGTCCAGGCTGGGGGAATAGGTCAGGTTCGTCGCAACCATTTCATCAGCGCCCAGGGAAGCAGCCAGCTCTACCAAAGATGGAAATTCACTCATATTGGCGCGTGTCATCAGAAAATGCAGTTCCAACCAAGGGGTAGAAATACCCCGCTGCTTTTTAAGATTGGATAAGTTTTCGAAGTTCTTGCACAGTTGCGCAAAATTCGAATTCGTGCGCAACGACTCGTGAACACATGCTTCATTCCCTGCAAAGGAGACTGAGATCATATTGACCCCCAGTTCAAGCAGGCGGTTATTCTCCTGTTCTTTTAGCCAGCTGCCGTTGGTTGTAAAACCTGTGCGACAGCCCTTGTGCTGCGCCATGACTAGCATATCCCACAGGTTGCGGTGCAGCATTGGCTCGCCCCACCCCTGTAGATACACCAGGTCAAACAAATCCAGGTGGGGTGCGATATTTTCGCGATAGAGATCGAGTTGCAAATCCCCTTCCACCCAACTACCAAGCAAGGCATGGTGAGGGCAAAACAGACAACCGGTCGTGCAGCGGCTGGTCACTTCAATTTGCGCAACCTGGAAAGGACGGTTTGCAGCCGTCTCTTTTTCCTTCGGCTGGCGCAATTTTGGAAACAAATTTCCAATGTTTGTGAGTAAGGATCGCCTCATCGAAGCACCTGTTGTTTCTAGATCATAGATGGTTAGAACAGGGTTGAATGCCCCCTCTTGACTGCCTGTAAACCCGAGCACGCCGCACCAGCCCGCTTGCCCAACCGGGAGCGCCGCCGGCATGCAGATGCGTGTAGGATGCCAGCACATTGCGATACACGATCCCGTCACGGGCATCTCCCAGGCCATTGCCGCGGGTCAAATGATAACAAGTGATAAGTGAACCCGAAGCTTGTTCATATGGCAAAGCATACAAACGCGAGTTATGGAATTCGTGCCCGCGCAAAATGCTGCCTGGCGGGAAGAATGGATTCTCATGGTCCACGTTGGCAACCACATAGCCGTGCCCCTGAGGCTTATGGGTCATCTCAATCTCACACGGGAGCACGCCCGCCATCTCGGCTGTTTGATCGCCCCAACGGATACGCTGGGAGAGATACATCAACCCGCCGCACTCGGCATATACGGGCAAACCTGCTTCAACCGCCTGGCGCACCGCAGAACGCAAGGCGGCGTTGGCTGCAATCTGCTCCATAAACATTTCAGGGAACCCACCGCCAATATAGAGCAGGTCCAGGTCCGGCAGCAGCGCATCATTCAGGCTGTCAATAAAAACCAGCTGTGCACCTGCAGACTGCAGCGCATCCAGATTATCCGGATAATAGAAGGTAAAAGCACGGTCACGAAATACCCCAATCCTGGCCAGCGCGGCTGCGCTCTCGACAGGAGGCAAACAGGGCGTTTCTGCGAGTTGCAGCCGGGGTGCAGAGCAAGCAATTTTATACACCAGCGGCAGATCAAGATTACGCTCCGCCATCTGCTTGCAGGCAGCGATAACCGGCAGCAGCGCCTCGTTTTCACCCCTGGGCACCAACCCCAGGTGGCGATCCGGAATACTCAAGCTTTCATTACGGGGGATTGAACCCACTACAGGGATGTTGCAGTAGCTTTCTATTGCCTGGCGTAAGCGGCTCTCATGACGGCTGTGCGCCACCTGGTTGAGCACCACACCAGCGATGGGGGTCTGCGGTTCGAAAGTCTGGCAGCCGTGCACGATGGCCGCAATACTGCGGCCGATGCGCGTTGCATTGATTACCAGCAGGATGGGCGCATGTAATGCGCGCGCCAGTGCGGCAGTGCTGCCGCTGCCGCTGTCATCAAACGAATCGAAAAGCCCGTGGTTCCCTTCAACCAGGCTGATATCTGCCTGTTGTGCAGTGCAGACAAAAGCCTGGATTAAAGTTTCTGGTTGGTCATAGAAGAAGGGGTCTAATGTGTAACAGGATTGCCCGGCTGCTTCGCTCAACCAAGATGGGTCGATATAATCCGGACCTTTTTTAAACGGCTGAATGACAAAGCCTTGCGCCTTGAACGCTGCGCATAAACCCAGTGTTAGTGTCGTTTTCCCGCTTCTACCCTGCGGAGCTGCGATCACCAAGCGAGGGAATTTAGACATGAACTGCCTGTGTAGGTGAGAAGGATCGCTTTAGTATTCTGTTACAGTGACTGCGCCCTCTGCGCAAGAAGCCTCGCAAGACATGCAGCCAATACAATCATCGGGGCTGCCGGTGAACATGGCGTATTTCTTACCATTTTCTTCAACAATGGCAATCATCTCATTTGGACAATTATCGACACAATCACCACATGCCTGGCATTTATCGATATCAATACTTACTATAAACATACTGCCTCCACGGTTTTCAATATTGTTAAAAGGATAGGACCAGGTCGGATTTTAAACCTTGTTTGATCAAAAAACTAGGACCAACCAGGTCTTCAATCTCATCGATCAAATCCTCAGGTTTCATGCTGCACAGCTGCAAGGCAGCATCACAGACATAGAATTTTACACCCAAACCTAATGCTTCATCAATAAACTCTCTTATCGTCCGGCCACCTTCTTTGGCGCGCAGATTTTCTGCCACCCCTTGTCGCAGAAGTTGGGGGGCCTGCAGCACAAAGCATATCCCTGCCTCAGCGCCAGCTTTTGCCGCTTCTCCAGCAAACATAAACGGTGCAGGGCAGCGTTCGGCGTTGTTGATGCCAAAAGTGGCTACGATCAAAACCTTCTTACCGGCATAATCTTCAACTGGCATAATTGTCTCTCCCTGGCAAATCAGGCGCTGTCTTGCTGGCTGTTGTTATCAGATTGTGGGCTGCCAGGCCAGATGATAGCATTAGCCACCAGCTCGCTCAGGTTTTGGATCTTAACTTTTAGCTTGTAATGGCGCTTGACCTCATCCAGTTGATCCAGACAATTGTGGCAGGATGTGGCAACGATCTCAGCGCCAGTCGCCAGGATTTGGTCGGCTTTTGCTTTACCTGCTGCTTTCCGCTCGCTGGCAAATTCCGTCATCGAAAGCATTCCACCGCCGCCGCCACAACAGTAATTTTCGGCCCCATGAGGCTCCATTTCCACAAAATCCATCACGCTGTGTCTCAGAATATAGCGCGGCTCATCGATAATACCACCGTTGCGTGCCTGGTTACACGGATCATGGTATGTCACACGCTTGGTGTTGCGCGTGGGGTCAAGCTTGATACGCCCCTGGCGGATGTATTCTGCCTGCATTTCTACAAAACTGATCACCTTAAAGGGATAGCTGTGACCCAGCCAGTTTTCAGCTTCCCAGCGCTGCGAGCGGTATCCATGACCGCATTCAGCCATGACCAGGATTTCTGCCCCCAGGTGGTTGACGGCTTTTTCCAGATTGCCCGCGATCTGGCGTGCGGCCTGGTCATCGCCCGAGAACAAACCGTAATTGGTGGCATCCCAACTTTCAGTGCTCAGGGTCCAGTCCTCACCGGCAGCATTGTATATCTTGGCAGCCGCCTGGATCAGGTACGGGAAGTATTTGACTTCGCGCGGGTTAAACGTATAGATGAGCCGCGCATTTTTCTTGTTGAGCGGTATCTTTACGCTGGTATCACCAACTTCACTCTGCAGCTCTTCTTCCATCCACTGGATGGTCTCGATATAATCCTCAGGAGTGACATCCATATTGTTTCCAGATTTCAGATGGACATCTACCGTCGCCTTCAGTCCCTCGGGGGTCATATCGATGGCGGTTAACATGGCGCGCGCTGTGCGGATGATCTGGCGTGTGTCCACTCCCATTGGGCAGTTGATAACACACCGCCCGCACATCGTACAAGAGCCAAACGCTGACATAATCAACTTTTCAATCATTTCCTGGTCCAGCTCTGCCGCACCCACCCAGCCAGGAGCAGCTTTGCCCAAGGGATCAAAGAGTTGACGGTAGATTTTGCGTACCTGTTCAGCGCGATAAGCCGGAACATGCTCGGGTTTGGGATTGGAGACATAGTAGTGACAGGAATCAGCACACAGACCACAGCGCACACAGACCTCCAGGGAGGCCTCCAACTGGCGGTTTAATCGCTGGCGCAAAACATCCAGCGCCAACTGTGCTTTTTCTTCAGTCAAATTGAAACGTTCGTCCTTGAATTTATCATTAAGCATGGCACACCATTACTCCGAGTAATCGCTTTTGGATGGGTTGAGCACGCCTCGCCTGCCAAAACCATAACCAAAAAAGAATTTTGAATAAAAAAAGTACACACAATGGCGGATTTTTCCCCAGGGGATGTAAACCGCCAGTATACCTGTAAGCAGATAGAATGCAGGCAAGAGCGCATTCCATATCAAAACAGCAAAAGCCAGGGTGATGAACAGGGATGAAAGAAAGACCGAGGCATAATCATCCGGCAGGCTCAATACCCTTTCATTTGGCCCTGCCAGGCGCATAAAGATCCCGGCAAAGCCAAAAATTGCCCCCAGGCCTGTAATCAGCAGCGCTACCCAGGTGAGCCAGGTTGGCAGTATCTCCAACCAGGGGCTAACCAGGAACACCCCAAACGCAGTAAAAATGCCCACATGAAAGAAAATTCCTCTCAGGTAAGCAATCCAATGGGTGCGGGTTGATTCTTTTTCCCAAGGGGCCATTCCCAAAGTAAAGGCATACAGGATACCCCGCCAGGCTTTGTTGCGCTCGCGCGCCAGGTCTTTTTTGAACGGACGGTTCATGATTTCTTTCAGGCGCAATATGATGCCCAAAAAACCCAAAAGCAACCCTACTATGGCGATGGTGCGCGTAATTATCAGTAAATTCATTCGCCTTTTTCTCCTTCTACCATTACTATTTTATTGCGATACGCTGCGCGGCTTCATAAGCCTGCTGCAAAGCGTCCTGCGCTTTTGTCAGATCGATTTGCCAGAATGCAAGCGCCAGGTCAAATGACGCCTGCGCAGGGGCAAGTGTATCGCCGCGCACACGACTTGCCAACGCCATCCCCTGAGCCTGCTCAAAGGACGCGCTATCCTGCACGGCTGCAGCGATCGCAATCAAAGCCACAGCCTTATCAGATTCACGGCTCATCTGATCTACCACAGCCAACGCAGCTTGCGGGTCGCTTTCTGCGAGCGCCACCGCCAGCGAAACCAATGGGTAACCATCTCCTAACGCGCCCGCTTGTTCAAGGGCTGACTGCAAGTTTCCGCTTGCCACCAGCGCCTGAACCTTATAATATGGGCTTTGGATGGAGTCCGCCAGTGCTGCATTTCCTGTATTTTGGATGACATCTCGCATACTCTTGTCCCGGTAAACTGGCACGGCAATCTGTCCGGCAGCTTGAGCATTCCCCCAGGCTGCAGCAATTGCCGCCTGAGCCTGCGCCTGTTCAAAGGGATCGGTAATCAAAGATGCCGCCTCCCAGGCTTCGGGATATCGTCCCTGGTGCAAGAGCGCATAAGCACGCGCATCTGGGTAAAGCGGGTCAATTTGCATTACCAATTCGGCATCCCCCGATAAAGCTGCCAGTTCGCTGAGCGCGTATGCGCGCGCCGCGCCGCTTGTTTCTTCCAATGCTAAAAGAGCCTCCGCAAAGAGCCCCCGGTTATTGGCTGCTGCGGCAACATCTCGCAGGGCTGCTGCACGTTTTACAGGGTCCTGGATCTGGCGCGCGCTTTCTACAGCCTCATCGAACAAAAGGGGATCATTGGTAAGCGCAGCCAATTCACGCAACGTCCAGGCGCGCAGCGAGGGATCAGTAATTAACCTGGCAAGCGGTGTGGAACGGTCGGAGCTCACATCCATCCAGGCGAGGGCTAGGCTTCTCAATTGTAAATCTCGGTAAAGCCCGGTTTGTTTCTGGACAAACTCTTGCTCTCGCAGCAAAATCTCTTCGGAGGCTGCAGCATCCATACGCATTACTTCTGAGGCGATGAGGGGGAGAGCCCAGGCGCGCGCCCGGGAAGCATTTATCTCCTGCGCAATCAGACCCGCCGATTCCATTTCAATCGGCGTGCCAATGGTAGCTTCCTGCACTGCCAGGCTATGGCCCCACAAAGCGGTATTATTTTGGGCTGCGGTTTTTAGAGCCGAGAGTGTTTCAGCCAATAGCTGGTTGCCTTTACCTGCATCCACCTCGTTCCAGGCAGATCCAATGCGTGCAAACATCCAGGCGCGCGCCTGGGCGCGATCAGCCGCGTCGGAAGCGCGCTGGGCAGTATCCAGCACAGTTTGCGCCGCTTGCTGTTCAACAGTCGTCATCTCCACTTCCGCAGCTGGCACACGGAAAATTGGCAGGGCAAAAAACACCAGCACAGCCAGCAAGAATAAAACGCGCCATACCGTTCCCCAGGATTTGTTAACAAGCCCAGCACGGATGGCACGCGTATTATACAAACCCCAGGCTAAAGAGCCAAGCAATACCAATGTTGCCAACCCGGCATAAATCAGCACGGTGCGGGTTTTCCGGGCTTCAACCATATCGTTTAGCACGGCATATACTTTATTCAACTGGTAGCGCGTGGTCTGCGCCTCGCTCACAAAGGCATCCAGGCTGGTCACCGGTAAATCCATCAGGCGGCTGTAGCGTTGGGTGTAACCATCCAGGCGCGCCTGTGTGGCATCCGGTAAAACGCCGGCTGTGCTTTGCGCTCGCTCAATCATCAACAGCAGGCGGTCAGTATAATACAGCTCTTCTTGCACCTTCGTCGCAGCCGGGCAGCGGCTGTTGACTTCTCGAGCGATGCCGCCATTCCATTCACCTACTGTAACCAAACGCGCATCATCTTCTTGATGACACGAAATACAGTAGTTGCCAGCCACCAGCGTTTCTTGCTGGCTTTGAGATTGCGCATCGGCGCTCGTTCTTTGTACTGCGACGGGCTCCGCATAGGCGCTACTGGCTGCCAGGAGTGTCACTACCAAAACACAGATGATCAGCATGGGGAGAAAGACTCTACGGTTCATGAATGCATGCTCTCCGAGTGTATATCGGGTTCTACTTTTTTATCGTTCTTACCCCCAGAAACAATCCAGCGGGCAAGGGAATAGTAAACCAAACACGCCCCGCCGATCACCACCATCACAGCAAACCCTCCAGGACCGGCATTTTCAAAAAATGAGCTGACTACGCCACCAATATCCATGTCTGTCTCCTGAGCAGGCTAATCGCCGGACGTTTCTGGCGTTGTTTTCATTTCCACAGCCTGGGAATGACCGGGTAACTCATGCGCAGTTTCCCAGATAGGTATGATGGGAAAGAAACGCGTAAATACTGCATAAAGCAGGAATAACCCCGCGAAACACATCAAGGTAATTAAAATTTCAGGTAAGGCTGGCAGATAGCGCCCTGCTCCCATTCCTTCTACCAGCCGGGGGCTGACCTCGGTCGGGATAATGACAATATAACGTTCCATCCACATGCCGATATTAATCAATACAGAAGCAAACACCATCCAGCCAATATTGTTTTTCCCTTTGAAGATAAAAATCAACAGGGGAACAAAGAAGACCAGGACGGTCATGCTCCAAAAGATAAGCGAATAGGTACCCGTGAATTTGTCACTCAGAACCGCCCACTCTTCAGTCATATTGCTGTAGCCGATGGTCAGATGCTCAGCGATCATCATATACAGCCAGCCCAGCACAAAGGTGATTAGCAGCTTACGCAGCGAGTTGAATAAATTCACCTTGAGCACATTTTCGAGGTGGTACACTTTCCGCAAGATGGATAGCACGATCACTACCGCCGCTGTTCCAGAAAGGATGGCGCCCAACAGGAAGAATGGCCCGATCAATGCAGTGTGCCACCCGGGCTGTACGGTCATGCCAAACAACCAGGAAACAACGGTGTGTACAGTCACCACCAGCATGGTCATAAAGACCGCCATGCCGTCCAGAACTCTCTCCAGGCGGTGATACTGTTCGGGGGTATGCTGCCAGCCTAATGCCAGGATTTCATACATGCGGTGCTGCCAGCGGGGGACATGCGTCAGGCGGTCCCGGCAAATGGCAATATCCGGGATCAACGAGAAGTAAAAGAAAATTACACTGGAAAGCAAATACAGGCTGACGGCGGTGACATCCCATAAAATAGGCGATTCATACCGTCCAAAAAAGATGATATTTAGAATTCGTTCAGGTCTCCCCATATCAATGATGATCGAACCAGCGCCGAACGGCAGGCTGAAAAGCGTGATGGCTTCAGCTGCTCGAGTGAGCGGCGCCCGCCAGCTTTGCCCGGCAATGCGCAGAATCGCTGAGATGAACGTGCCCGAGTGTGCAAGACCGATGAAGAAAACAAAGTTGGTAATGTACACACCCCAATAAACGGGGCGGTTCATACCGGTGATGCCCAGCCCTTCAATGATCTGCCAGGTCCAGGCCCCCAACCCTGCCAGAACCAGAAAAAGCAACACACTCCACAAGATATAGTCGCCAGTAGATACGCGGCGTACAGGAGCAAGGATCTCTTTAAGATGGTGATTTTTCGGTTCCATAGTTATTAACCTTGCTTCAAGTAATAGACTTTTGGCTCGTTGCCCAATTCTTCCAATAAGCGGTATGCACGCGGGTTGTGCGCCAGCTTTGAAACCAGGCTGTCCGGATCATCCAGATCGCCAAAGTAACGGGCATGCCCCGTGCAGGTCTGCACACACGCCGGAATGTAATCGGTGGCATTGAAGGTGCGCCCTTCTGCATCTGCTTTTTCTCGGGCTTTGCGCAAGCGCTGGATACAGAATGTGCACTTTTCCACCACACCCTTTGGTCTCGGCTGAACCTCCACATCCGGGTTCAAATGCGCCTTTAATTCTTCCGGCCATTCAGGGGCATACCAATTGAAGTAGCGTACGGCGTATGGACAAGCTACGGTACACATGCGGCAGCCGATACAGCGGTCGTAATCCACAACGACAATGCCCTCTTCGTTTTTATAGGTAGCTCTCACCGGGCAGACATCTGTACACGAAGGGTTATCGCAGTGCATGCACGGACGCGGCAGGATGGTAGCGTGTACATTGGGATACTCGCCTTCTACAAAAGGCAAGACCTCGTTCCAAAGTATGGCGCGACCCATCTCTGTCTGGTTCTTTCCAGCGACAGGTGTGTTATTCTCCATACGGCAGGCTGCGGTGCAGCTCTGGCAGGCAAAACATTTATCCAGGTCAATTACCATTCCCCAACGGGGCATGTGCTACCTCCAGAAGTAAGATCTGATCATGCCGCATAAATGCGGACACGAGTTGGTCCGGCGACTGCCAGTCCGGTCAACGGTTCACTGGTAAATTCAATCAGCGTGTTGGGGTTACACCCCACGACCATCTGTTGCTCACTCTTGCGACCCCAACGAACATTGGTGTGATGCCCCAATCCGGGCGGCAAATAGACCGCATTTGGCCACAACCCCGGCGTTACCCTTACTTCGGCTTGTACCCGGTTTAACGCCGATTCCACCCACACGGTATCACCGTCTTTCAAGTGCATGGCTTCAGCGGTCTTCTGGTTGATTTCTACCCAGCTTCCCCATTTGAAATTCCCCAGCAACCCGTAGGATTCTTGCAAGGTAGGGATAATCCCCTGCCACTGTTGCGATTGGGTGATCAAAGGTTGGGTAACCAGCAGGAAGGGATATTCAAGCGCATCCGTAGTGCTGTCGGACAATGTGGTAGGGATGGTAAAGTGCGGCAGGTATGCCAGGTCGTCACCGGAGGGCATCAGGGCAAACAACTCTCGAGAGAAGAAATCAAAGCGACCATCCTTTGGGGCATTCAAACGGTCGCGCCCAAGCACATCCTGCCATGCCGGGCTGCCTGGCGCAGCATTGAAGTAAACAAGCTCAGACCAGTTGCCGTTGGCTTCCAATTTCTCCCAATCAAAGTTTGACAAGCGGGCATCGATCAGGTCTTTATACGACTTGTAGGGCAGCGCTTCAGCCATCGGCCTACCCAATCGTTGTGCCAGGTCAAGCAGCACATCCCCCGGGTCTCGCGTATCGTGCACAGTTTCCACCACAGGGCGGCGTAAAGAAATTCCAGAGTAGCCAGTGCCTTCCAGGTAGTCATCGCCCCACACTTCCAGGAACGTGCTGGCTGGCAGGATCAGGTCTGCGTGCGCAGCACTTTCATCCAGGGTCGAAGCAAAACTGACCACAAAGGGGACTTTTAACAATGCCTGCGCAGTCCGCCCAGCGTTGGGGATATCGTAAACCGGGTTGGCGTTCAGCAATAAGAGCATCTCCAGAGGGTAAGGCTTTTCTGCCAGGATACGTTCGGGCAGATGTTGGTATGCTGAAAGCGCCAGTGGAAATAGGCTCCCAGCCCCATCCGCGCGTTCCTGCAATTCTCCCTGGCTAGCCAGGGTATCCAGTGCATAATCGGGCCAGGGCGCCAGTTCCGGGAAACGCTGCAGGATCACGCCGCCGGCTTTATCAATCGAGCCGACCAGGGCATTCAACGCATGGACTGCCAGGGCGGTATACAGCGCATTCCCGCTGGAAAGCTCCCCCTGTTCTGTAGGAAGCACGGCTACAGCCGGGCGGTTGGTGGCAAATTCGCCTGCAATTCGCGCGATTTTATCCGTCGTAACACCCGTGATGGAAGATACCCGTTCCAGGGTGTAGCTTTCAAGCACCAAAGATTTGAAGCCCTTATGCTGGACGCCATCAGCATCCACAAAATCCTCAAAACCAAAGGTGAAGTTGCGCACAAAATCTGCGTCATACAATTGGCTGTTGATGATCACATTGGCAAGGCCCAGGGCAAATGCGCCGTAGGTGCCGGGGCGGATGGGCAGCCACTCATCAGCTTTGATACCAGTCAAGGATAAGCGGGGATGTACCGCCACCAGCTTGCCGCGCTGGGGCCGGCCGCGGCGCATAAATGCCATCGCACCCAGGTAACCGATCAGGTTCCGGCTGCTTTCGAGCAGGTTGCCACCTAACGCAAGCACATAGTTGGAATTGTTGACATCATAAACCGGCAGCGCGTTAACGCCTTGCGAGAGCCACATCGCCATACGGGCTGTGCCTTCTCCCAGGCTCTCGCGTGAAATCACATTTGGCGAGCCGTAAGCGTGCATAAAGCGGTTGACTACCTGCCGCATCTGCCCCCTTAGCTCCCCGTGCAGCAACGCCAGCGAGTGGGGCTTTCCAGAGTTGCGCAAAGACACCATCTTTTCTGTCAGCATTCCCAACGCTTCATCCCACGAAATTTCTTCCCAATCTCCAGAGCCGCGCTCACCCTTCTGCCTGCGCGGACGCTGGATGCGTTCTGGGCTGTACAGGATTTCCAGGGAGGTCTGCCCTTTCAAGCAGCACACACCCTGGTTCAGCGGATGCAGCGCATTGCCTTCGACCTTTACAGCTCTGCCATCTACCACACGCACATCCAACCCGCACCCCGATGGACATAGCGCACAGGTCGTTTTGATCACAGCATCGCCTTGTGAAACAGTTTGGGCTGCCGCCGGCAGATCTTTGGATTGCAAAAGGTTCAAACCAACCCCCGCGGCCGCGGCTGCTGTACCTAAAACGAGAAAATCTCGCCGGTTGAGTCTTCTTTTTTGGGCTTGAGTATCATCCATAAAGAATATCCTTTAATTACCCTCATAGTCCAGCAGCCAACGGTACAGCGGTTGGCCCTGCCAGGTAACCGTGCTCAGCGGGTCTGCCTTAGGCATCTCTTCTTCTGGCGCAACAAAGTACTCCTGATCAACCGTTAATTCAACGCCCAGCAATTCAAGCGATTGGACCAGGTCCGGTACTGCGCCGGGTTTACTGGAGGCGACCCAGGCCTGTCCGCGCGGCCCGCGCGGTCCCCCGCCAGAGGGACTGATGTGGCAGGATGCGCAAGGCTCGCCAGTCTGCGCCGAATATTCAGGCAGCGCACTGGCTTGCGAATTGGGGTGCATCACAAGAAAGACCGCCGCCAGCACCAGCAAAAAACAGACAAAAATCTGGATATATTTCATAACCATCTCCTGGTTCAGGCTTCCTCGACGATGACGGTTTCGCCTTCCACACGCACAGGATATTGCTCGAGAGGAATAGGCGGCGGACCGGCGATGACATCGCCAAATTCGTCAAAGCGACCATCATGGCAAGGACAGTAGAATTCCTTTTTATCTGCCTGCCATTGAACGATACAACCCAGGTGGGTGCAGATCAATGAGAATGCCCGCAGGCTTTCCGGGGTCCGCAGCACCAACACGGGGGTGGCTCCATAGGTGATATTCTTTGTACCGCCAACCGGCAAATCAACCAGGGGGAATGAAACCGCAGCGGTTTGTGTTGTGCTGCTTACGGATGGAAACAGGCGTGTTTGAAGCCAGGTACCCATCCAGGCTGCACCTACTGTAATCACCCCAAGCTGGATAAACTGGCGGCGGCTGGAAAATGCAGAGGGTTTGGCAAGGGTCTCAAGTTTCTGGGTCATAGCAATGGCTCCGGCAATTCATGGCATAGCAACAATTTCTGCAATACCAGCATATGTGTGGCAGTTATTACACGATGTGGCAGGATCATGACAGTACAGACAATCCGCCTGTTCCATATCGCCGCGATTGACGATATGCTTGTGGTTCAGCTGCCACCATTCCAGAGGGTTGTGATACTCGGGCGCTGCAAGGCTGGGATCAAGATAGACAGCCAGTGGACCAGCGCCATCCTTCACTGGTTTTTCGACCACCTGCGGGTAGTAAATGATCACCAGGAGGATGATCACAAGGATGGCTAGTGAAAGTGCTACTTTACGCATGAGCCTCTCCGCATTTATAACTTGAGTGCATTTGCCAATAGATCGATCACGCCCCCAACCTTTACCGGCACATTCCAGTAGTGCATCGATTCGGGGAGTTGTGCTTTGCAAATGGCGCACACAGTTGCCAGGTAATTGGCGCCGGTATGCTTAACCGCCAGGGCGCGCGGTTTGCCACCTGCCATGCGGATGGGCATGATTTCGTCGGTTAACAACCCGTTTCCGGCTCCACAACAGAAAGTCTTCTGCTTGATGGTGCTCTCTGGCATTTCAATAAACCGGTTGCAGGTGGCGCGGATTATTTCGCGCGGCTCTTCGATCAATTGCCCGGCGCGGGCTGAGTTGCACGGATCATGATAAGTGATGGTGTATTCATCATTGGCAGATTTATCAATCCGCCCATTAAAGGCACCCTTGTGCAGCAAATCGACAATGTACTGGCTGATATGGTATGGATAGGGTGGATCAAACGAGTCCATCGAGCCGCTTAAGGTGGGGGTAAGGATGCCAGCCCGCCATGCGTGTCCGCATTCACCCCAGATGATGGTTTTTACGCCCAACATACGCGCCGCATCAATGATACGCCGGTTGACCTTTTTCATGTTGGCAAAATTCAGAAACAAACCAAAGTTGCCGCCTTCATTGCAGTAAGTGCTGGTGGTCCAATTGACACCCAGGAAATGAAACAACTTGCCATAACCGATCATGGTATCGGTATTGGCAAAGTTGTCTGCCGAGGGCGGGACAAGCAAGACATCTGCCCCTTCAACATCCACAGGAAAGCGGATGGGTAACCCTGTTTCTTCCATGAGCTCATCTTCCAGGAATTCACAGTTGTCTTTCCAGGCTGCCGGCGGAATGCCCAGGTTGTTTCCGGTTGAATACACCTTTGCCACAACCTCTGTCACATACTTGGTGGATACCCCGATGGATGCCATGATCTCGCGCGCGGCGATGGTTATTTCGGCTGTATCAACCCCGTACGGACAGAAGACGGAGCAACGGCGGCATTCAGAGCATTGATAGAAGTAGGTGTACCATTTCTTGAGCATCTCTTCATCAAAATCAGCTGCATCGCTGAGGGTTGGAAATAGACCTGCAGGGGTGAAGTAACGGCGGTACACCTTTCGCATCAACTCGGCGCGGGCTACAGGGAAATTTTGTGGATCGCCAGTGCCCAGGTAAAACTGGCATTTGTCTGTACACGCCCCGCAGCGCACACAAATATCCATGTACACCCGCAGCGCCTGGTTTGTCTCCAGCAGCTCGCCAAATTTTGCCAGCGCACGCTCCTTCCAATCAGGCACCAGCTCAGTTGGCAGGTCAATGGCAGAGGTATCCTTTGGCTTACTTGGATAACAGGTAACTTCTGCTGAAGCGTGTTCGCGCAATGGAGGCGGACGGAGTACACCTTTTACCGCCGGGTCTTTATTGATCGGTGTCTCGTCAAATTTTGCCATGTTTCCTTCTCTGTATCGTTAGTTTTTTAGCGCTCGAGGGGGTTAACATAACGTTTGCCGCGCACCTGAACCTGGAAAGGCTGGTGGCGCGAAGGGCTGAAAATCACCCCACCCGCATGCAGTAATTTGCTAAAGGGGAAGTAAATCATCAAAAGCAACACAAAAAACAGGTGCAGCAAGAATAAGGGGTGATGTGGTATTGCAACCGGTCGAAAGGTCATCAACCCCAGGATGAACCCCTTCACATCCACAATGCTGACATGCAGCCAGTAGCTGACCAGCAAACCGGTACCTGCAATCAACCCCAGCAGCGCCAGCACAAAATAATCTGGTACATTCGAGATATACAGCGTACGCGGCAAAGCCAGCCGCCGCCAGAATAGAAACAGGATAGCCGCGCCAAAAAGAACTCCAAAAAACAAGGCAACGGTTTCCAGATACAGAACAACCCCTGGAACCGGGTAAGTGAAATAGCGGATGTGGCGGAAAAGAACCGCAGCCAGGGCGAAATGAAAAACCCAGGCGCCTACCCACAACAGCTTATCGGCTTTGAATAAGTTGGGGAAAATGGTCAGATCACCCAACACCCGTAGAACCGCTCCGCCCTCGGTGGTGGGAGCAGGTGTCAGGGCGTGGGGTAACGGCATTGGCGTGCGCAGATAGCCGGTGAATTTCCAAATTAAACCCGCCGCAAAAGCAAAAGCAGCGAAATAGGCCAAACCAACAAAGAATAATGAAAGCAGTGTCCACAATATTTCGCTTGTGTCCATAAAGCCTCATAATTAAAAACAAGGGACAGGGGGAAGGGAAGTCGATGGTATCAGTGTGCTTCCCCCCATCCCCGGTGGGAGTTTTGGCGATCTTGTGCGAATTAGACGCAGCCGGTGGGTTTTGGCAAACCTGCAATTTTGCAGGCGCCTTTTGCCGGACCGCTGGGAAATAATTCGTAGATCGTCTTTAGATCGTAACCGGTCTCCTTACACAACTTGCGGATCATAGGGGCGATACCAAATTGTTGGTAGTAGTTTCTCAAATAGTTGACCACCTTCCAGTGGTCTTCTGTCAGGTCCTCTACATCTTCCGTTTTGGCAATCGCTTTCGCCAGTGTTTCGTTCCACGTGGCAGGGTCCTGGATGAACCCATCCTCATCGACATCCACCTGAACGCCATCCATTTCAATTATCGGCATATCTACCTCCTCAATGTTTTCGAACACTCAAATCTGTTCGATAAATTTCAACTCTCAGGGAGTTTGATGAATGTCGCACCGCCAAAGGAGGTAAACTCCAGCAGTCCATCATTGATCAGTTCAGTAAGTGCTTTCTTAACCACTTTTTGTTCCAGATCAAGCCCCTTGGCGACATCGCGATGGGTCATCATCTTCCCTTTTTGTTTGAAGAACGCAACAATTTGCTCTTTAAGTTCTTCAGTTACTTCGTCACTCATTTAATACCTCCTTACCACTTAAACGTGGGTGTTGACCGGAAGGTATCGGAAGCAAGTGTAAAATCGTCAATGAGCTGAACGGCAAATGGAATTCCCGCAAGATCAAAGAACCGTTCCCAACCGATCCGGTCAATCCACTCACCCATACGCTCATGCTTGTGAGCATGGCTTGCCCAGGTTTCCACAATATTACGCACTGCATCAGTCACTTCAGGCCAGCGCGGCGGGTTATTGGGGAGGAAAGGAATGACCAGCCTGGAGAATTTGGGGGGGGTGCGTGCACTGGAGATTTTTCCACCTACCCAGATCGAAACACCATCGCCAATCGGATCTGCTAAAGGCATACCGGGGCACATGGTATAGCAGTTACCGCAGTACATGCACTTTTCTTCATTGACGATGAGGCTTTTTTCCTTTGGATCAGGCCGGATTGCGCCAGTCGGGCAAGCAGCGATCACATTGGGGATTTCGCACTTAGCTCGTACAAGATCGTGGTTGATTGCCGGTGGTTTGCGGTGAATACCAAGAATGGCGATATCAGAGCAGTGAACGGCACCGCACATATTCAAACAGCACGCCAACGAGATGCGGCAGTAAGCCGGCAGTTTCATGTCTTCAAAGTACTCGTACAGATCATCCATCACTGCCTTCACAATACCAGAAGCATCAGTAGCAGGCGTGTGACAGTGGATCCAACCTTGCGTGTGCACCGGGTTGCTGATGGCATGCCCGGTTCCGCCGACAGCATAACCATTTGTTTTTAGAAATGCCAGCAAAGGTTCCACATTCTCTTTTTCTGAGACCAGAAATTCCAGATTATGGCGGCTGGTAAAGCGCAAATGTCCACCGCAGTATTTGTCTGCAATTTCACAGACATCGCGAATCCAGTCTGTACTGACCAGGCGGCACGAGCCCACACGCACGGTGTACAGCTCATCGCCAGACTCGGCTACATGCTTTAGAACACCTGGTTTTACCCGCTCGTGGTATAACCATTGCCCATAGTTCTTCTCAATGACGGGGGGTAGTAATTCTCGATAATCAGGAGGGCCAAAGTCAGTGCGAGTCATTATTTCACCTCCTCAGGATCCCAGAAGTAATAGGGATTTGCACGCGGTATACGGATCATTTGCGGAAGAGGTGGTAAATCCATCGCCTTCAGGAATGCACGCATACCCATGCGGTTGATCAGCTCACCCAGACGTTCGCGCATCTTGCCATTCTCATCCCACCATTCCCAGATGCGCCGTACAAGGTCTTTGAATTCATCGTAAGGTGGTTCCATCTTCATGAAGGGAATAATCACCCAGGAAAGCAAAGCACCGCGTACAATTGGCGCCTTACCACCCACCAGGATGGTTGCGCCTTTTTCTTTGCCGGGTCGCAGCGCCTTGGACATCAGGTTCAGACAGTGCATACAGCGGTTGCACTCGGCGTCATCAATCGTCAGTTTCTTTGTAACTGCATCGTACTTCATGCATTTTGTCGGGCACAACGCCACAACTTCTTCCTGGATATCCAACCCTTCATCAGCATATTTCGCTACTTCCGCATCATTGATGCGGATGGTATCTCGCCACGTGCCGACCACCGAGATGTCTGAGCGAGCCACAGAAGCCACGCAGTCATTGGGACAGCCAGCGATCTTGATCTTGGATTTGTAGGGGAACATCGGCCGGTGCAGTTCATCCTGAAATTCAAGGGTGATCTCACGCAGTAAATCCAGGGTGTCAATGCAGGCATATTCGCAGCGGCCAGGGCCGACGCAGCAGGATGGTGTACGCATATCGCTGCCAGAACCGCCCAGGTCAAAATCGATTTCAGCCAGGTCATCAAAGGTGGGCTGGAGGGCGCTTGTTGGTGCTCCAAGCAGGATAATATCGCCAGTGGCGCCGTGCATGTTGGTCAATCCACTGCCGTGTTTATCCCATACATCACAAAGCTGGCGCAATTTCTCAGTGGTATAAAACCACCCGGCCGGCATGTTTACCCGGAAGGTGTGGAATTCCGCCACTGCCGGGAATTCTTCGGGCAAATCGGTGTAGCGTCCGATTACACCCCCGCCATAACCCCTGACGCCGACAATGCCGCCGTGTTTCCAGTGGCCTTTTCTATCTTCATAAGACCGCTCGAGTTGAAGCAGCAGGTCTTTGGCAGATTCCTTTTCTTTTGCTGCCCGCTTCATCTCGGTAACAAAGCTCGGCCAGGGGCCCTCTTCAAGTTGATCGAGCAAAGGAGTTTTAGAGTCGTCAGCCATAGTTTATTCTCCTCATTCGTCACTTATATATATTTTTACAGGAGGGGAAAGCGTTAAGGTTCAGCGCTTACCCCTCCAAATCATACAAGTGGGTTATAAATCAATTGGACCCAGAAAAACCGAATTACAGGCTTGCCGGGAACAGCCAGCCGAAGATCAGCCAGGAAACACCCAACGCCAGGACG
>CAZTMX010000003.1:39820-49472 GCA_964614855.1 uncultured Anaerolineaceae bacterium
CAGTATTGAAAACAGTCACGATCAGGTACACGATGACCGGCTTCCAACCCATCTTTTTGATGCTGGAGACTTCGAGTTCCAGGCCCATACACACAAAGGCAAAGCAGAATGCCCAGTCCTTGATGCCCGAAATGGCCTTGGCAGCGATATCTTTATCGATCCAACCAAAGGTATAGATCAATGAAGCGAGTATGAAGCCCAACACAAACTTCGGGAAGCGCTGCCAGATGATGGCTGCGCTGGGTTTTTCTTTCTTGCCTTCCACCACGGTTGAGAAGTAGAGCGCCAGCAGGAAGGCGACTACACCGATCAGGACGTTTTGTGTCTGCTTGACAATGGATGCGATTTTTTGTGCAGTTTCGCCGTAAATTGTGCCTGCACCGACAACAGCTGCAGTCGTGTCTACGTTACCACCAAACCAGGCGCCTGCCACAGGTTCAGGCATATTCAATGCCCCTGCAATCATAGGCGCAATAACCATGAGCGGTAGGGCTGTGATGATGACCAACGCGGTCACATAGGTGATCTCTTCCTTCTTTGCCAGCACAGAACCAGCCGCCGCAATGGCTGCCGATACACCGCAGATGGAGACAGCAGTGGACATGACAGCGCGCAGGGTGTCTGGCAATCCGAATTTCCCACCCAGCCACCAGCTGAATAAGAAGACACTCGCAACCATGATGATGCCCTGAAGGATGGCGCCAGCCGCAGCGGTGAGGATCACCTTGAAGCTGATCCCGGCGCCGAGCAGCACCAGACCGATCTTCAGGAAGAGTTCTGTGCGGAACCCTGGTTTTGCAAATTCAAACAGTTTGAGGGCTTTTAAAATCGGATTGAAGATCAAACCAAGCAAAGCAGCCCAAAGCGGATATTCCAGGACTTTACCGGGAACACCCCAGCCAAAAAGATCTTCAATGCCATAAACCTGGTTCTTAAGCCAGCGTGCCAGAAGGGAGAGGACGACAACAATCGCCAAGCCGACCAGGAAATTGACAACTCCTGGCGCCTCTTTCTTTTCTTGTTTAACAACAGATGCGGTCATTGTAGCTTCTCCTTTTAGAATTTCACCCAAGCGGGATCAATGAGTTTGATCATGGCTAAGAGAATTATCCCTAGACCAATGAATGTCGCCAGCCAGTCCTCGTTGATTTTCATTTTTATTCTCCTCAATTATGGAAACACATTTATTGGATACACAACAGACCAACGATCGGATTGAGTATCTTCACTGCGGCTTACCTGCCCCCTGGTGTTCCAAGTTGCTTCAGATAAGACCAGCAACGTTTTACACCTCCTTCCATCAAGAATAAAAAACTAAAGGCTAATCAGTGCAAAAAGAGATAGAACAATATATTCAGGCTTGAAGCCTGATTGTATTATAGGGAACAGGTAGGTGTTTGGGCCTAAGACATTTCTTAAATCAGCTAAGAAAAGGCTTAAGCCCAGTTGTTATGAGGGGTATCGGCTTATTTTTTATACTGGCGGTAGAATTCAATCCCCAGAAAAACAAGGCCAACTGCGCCAAGTGTCAGGGCAATGACCTGGACCACAACATTCAACCAGCCCAAAGCAATAATATCCGCTGCTGCTAAAAGCCCCCAGCCTAGCGCCAGCCTCCAACGTTTTTGGATAAGGTTGGTTAATGTAAAGGAAAGAAGAAAGAAGAAAATTGCCACGGTGATCTGCGAACCGGCATCCGGCAGGATCTCCAGATCCAGCACCCAGGCGCCGAGCAAGAGGAACCCGATCACCAGCGGTACCAGGCTGAGTGTCAACAGGAGATTTTTCCCTTGTGGGGCAGATCGTTTTGTGTGCGTTTTTTTGATATTTGGAATAGACTTTTTTGCCATAGCATGCTCCTGTTATGCTTATCCAAAAGTCTTTACAGTATAATCGATTGTAACGAGTTCACCAGATGAATGAAAGCTCACTTGACATAAATAAAATCCGCCAACGATTGCTTGACGGAGATCACCAACCGGTATTGGAACTTGGCAGGGAGAAAAAACGTGTTTTGAGCCTGCTTACGGCGCTGACGTATGACCTCAATCCGGTTGTCAGCCAGGGCGCGCTTGATCTGTCTGGTCAGGCTGCTGCAGTCATTTTCCAGCGCGATCCGGAATTTGTGCGCAATTATTTGCTGCGCTTGTTCTGGCTTGTGAACGATGAATCGGGCGGGATTGGCTGGAGAGCGCCCGAATTGATCGGGGAAATTCTGTATCACTGCCCACAACTGGATCAATTCCACCCGTTATTAATCTCGCTGCTGGATCTTGAAAAAGAAGATGTCCCGCGTTTTCTTCCTGGGGTCTTGTGGGCGGTGGGGCGTGTGGCGCAAACCCGCCCGGATAGGATGCAGCCAGCGCTGCCCTACATACGAGAACTAATGGCAGGCGGTTTAGATGAGCCCACCCGGGAAGTGGCTGAATGGTGTCTTGTGCAGTTTTCCCAGGGGTAGCTTCCAAAGAGAGTGTTCAGATGCCTGGTTGTGCGCAAATCGCACCTGGGAAATGCCCTGCGTTCCGAGAGCGATAAGCTGCTGGAACGCAGGGCGATTTCTAAATTACTCTATCTTCCTTCCTAGCGCATCACATACGGCAGGTGGATCAATACTGGGTCCACCAGCAAATACCCGCTCGCTGCACCAGTCAGGTATTGGCTGCCCGAGAACATGCCAACCACTTCCACCACTTCTTCCGCCGCCAATTCTCCCAACGCGTCCGATCTCGGCAGTTGTAAATAGCCCTCAGCATTTCCTTCTTCATCCACCAGCAGCAACAAGGATATACCGGGCAAGAAAATACGCGATCCGGTAGGGCTGCGACCAATCGCCTGGACCAACACCCTGAATGGGTTCTTCGGATCATAATACTCCTTTATGCCGTCCAGGTGGCAGCGCACATAGAACACACCTTGATCCGACTCGCGCACCGTGCAGTCCAGTTTCGTTTCTTGCTGGTAGGCGGCCTGCACCACCACACCCCCGTATTCCTCAAACCAGGGGTGCTGATCCTTCGGATCCAGGTCGCTGACAAACAACCTGTGCCAGGCCGCGCGCACCTCTACCGCACCCATCACACCGATGGTGCTGGTGATAACAGCTGGGGGTTCGATTTCCAGCTTGATATCGACCTTTTCACCCGGCTCCAACTCAATACCCGGCTTGCCTCCGTTCAAAATTATCTTCCAGTCCTTTGGCAGGTTGGATTGCCAATCCAGCGCAAAGTAACGCGTCTCTTTTTCACTGTCATTTTGCAGATGGATCAATGCATCATACCCAGGCGCAGGATCTGTACTTTCGGGTACCTCAAAGTAGAAGATATTCTCCTGCTCCATATCGCCGTCCTGGTTGCCAAACACGGTTTCGTGGGGCACATGGTTGAGTGTGACACGCAGGCAGGTATGGTAAGCAAACGAACCAGCATCCGTGCCGTCCGCAGGCGGCGCGAAATTGGGGGTCCACTCCAGGTACACATCCACAAACTCACCGGGGTCGATATTCACCAGGTCTGGGAAGGTTGCCGATTTGACCTCGCCCAGGGGAGCCCAACCTGAGGCGCCTGCGATCCCCAGACCGGGTGGATCGGTGATCTCGAAATTAACCACCACATCCGATGCCGGCGCCCCACCGATATTGCGCACACGTGCATATAACCGGTTCACCAGCCCTAAAGCAGGGTCGTCACCGTTACCGCGCGGCACAGGGTTACCCTCCAAATCGTTCCAAATCCCATAACGGTAGGTGCCGTAGCCGTTAACCGGGCTGTCCACCCAGATATCGGTGGTCTCCCAGGTATTACCTGGTGGGGATGTCCAGGGGTAAAGCATCACATCAGGTTGGAACGACATCTCCTGGTCATAAGCGATTCGTACTTCGTAATTATCCGCATCTACCATTTTGCCCACACCGATAATGATGCCATCACTGGCGTTGGTATAGGTCTCCAATTGGTGCCACAGATCGTTGCGCGTCGGGTTGCCCTGAATCGTCACCACCTGCGATGCGCCTTCTTCTACGCGCTCAATGAGCACACCTTCGTCGGGAATACCCAGAGGGAACCCACCGTTTAGCTCATCGCCGTTCACCCTGCGCCGCACGCTGATCATGTAGTACAGGTTATCGGTGATATATGCGATCGCAGCCTGTTTATTGGGTTTATCCAGAGGGTCGTATTCCATCGCCCATAAATAGGCTGTCCCCCCACCTACGCCGGTGCACGGATCGGGACCGACAGAACAATTCGGGGTGAAGGTCTGGTACTTGTCCTCTGGCATCCAACCCGGGTAACCGACATGGCTTTGTTTTTCATAGGTGCCGATCTGCCCCGGGTAGTTGCTGTCCATCAACTCGAATTCGCTGTTGTAGTTACTGGGGTGCGCCGGGCCAGCCTGCTGGAAGGCGTGCCCGATCTCATGCGCCCAACGCCCCCAGACCTGGCGGTCGGATTCGGTCGGGTTTTCGCTGAAAATGGCACAGCCAACATTGGCTACCGGCCCGCCGGCGCCCATGTGCAGGTTACACGAGCTGCTCCCCTGGCCGCGGTGAAACTGCGTCGCATCGGTCTCTGCCATCACCACCAAAACGGCTTCAATATCACTCCAATCGAGTGTACCCGGTGCGTTATCGATGGCATCTCTTAACACATTCCAGAACTTCTCACCGCACGAAAGGTCACCGCCCGAAGTCTCAGCGCAGGTACCCACATCGCCGCCATCGTCGATGTAGGCATCACGATTTTCAGGCAGTTGGTACAGCTCCGTCACCTGGTAATTGATGCTCATTTCGCCGTAAGAGATATTCTGCCAAAGCTTGTCCAGGTCGGTGAACATGCCTTCCACTTCTGCCAGCGAATACCGGGTAGTGGCAGAGTAGTCCTGAAAGTAAACACGCATCACGATTACCCCCTGCGGACCGGTCACAGGAACACCGCCCGGCGCATAAACCCCAGGCGCTTCAATCACCGGGGTCACGGGTTTCATCTCGGCAACCGTAGGCGGCTGCCCAACAGGATCATCTCCCCAATCTGGCGCGGCATTGACCGGCGCCAGGAATGAGATCAGGAGGATGACCGACAGCAAAATACTACGCTTCATAGGACACATCCTTTCTCAAGTATTCAGTTGTTTACATATATCTGGTTTGGAGTCGTGATGTTTGTTGGATTATGAACAAGAGGGTTGCGCGCCGCAGAGTGAAAAAAGTTATATATCCAGTATACACGCTTTTTTTTCAAGATCAACCACGAACTGCTGCTCGAAAGTAGCTGATCAGGATTACCCCCAGGTTGTCTCTTTTTCGTTTGCAAATGCCTATTTTATAGTCATCGGCAAGTAGATTTAATACAACGGACGAGTGTTAAATTCCCAAACAGGTCCTTCACTTACCCCTCCACAATCATTCCTTGCCACGATCTTCCAGTAATAGTCCATGTTGCGCACCAGCTTGCACCAGGTACTGCTCACGGTCTTTCAGTCATCGTAGGTGAGGCGCTTAACAAGATGTGTCTTCGGTTATAGACAAACAACCAGGATTCTTACTAACCTTCTATCGCATGACTGTCACTTATCACCACCCCCAACAGCAGGCTAACCGGCGCCAGCAGCAACAACCACATAGCGCTCGCCAGCCCGAATTTTGCCGCAGCCAACCCCACTAGCCAGGGCAGTGCCCCGCCGAGTAATCCGCTCAAGGAGCTAAATGAGTTTACCGTACCCGAGCGCCCCGGCGCAGCCGCGTAGGCCTCGCCCATTAAAATGGCATACCAGCCCATGGTGGAGAACTTGACCAGCACTCCCAGGAGGATCTTTCCCGGCAGCCAGCTTACCAGCAAAAAAGCCGGGAAAAGCAGCAGCGAGGCGACCGCAGAGATGCGCACCAGCCTGGGACCCGGGACTCGCTCCAGCAGCGGTACCACCGCAAGGTCGGAGAGCAGCCCACCCGCCACCAACGCGCTGAGCACCAGGCCTGCCTGTGCATCTGTCAGACCGATTTCATTGACAAAATACAAAGGCACAAAGCTGGTAAACACATCCAGCAATAAGTCAGCCACCTGGATCAACAGCAGCCAGCGCAGCATCAGACGGTTAGTGATCGCTTCCCGCACTCCACCCAGCAAGCCACCCAGTTCATCGCGCCATGAAGTACCCGCGACATGCGCCGCGCGCAGTGGAAAAGGTTGGCGTGCAGCCACCAGTGTTAGCCCCAAACAAAACACCGCCAACACCCAGTATCCTGACCGCCAGGAGAGCCCAATGGTCAGGATCCCCGCCAGAATCAGCGGACCCAACAAATTCCCCAACGAGCCCATCACCGTCCAGCGCGCCATCATTGGGCTCTCGCGCCCGGGGTGCAGATCCATTAACGTCGCCTGCGACAGGGTGACAAAAGCCCCACTGGCTGGGAACGCAATGACCTGGGCAATCAGCAGCATGGGAAAGACCGTGCTGCTGCCGGTCAAAACCAGTGCCAGCGTCACGCCCAGCCCGCCGCCCAACACAAGGATTTTCCGCAGGAGCGTGTCGCCGAGGAGCATCAAGAACCATTCGATGACCACGCCGATGATGTGCGGCAAACCCAGCAGCAACCCCACCTGGGCATAATCCAGCGCCAGGTCGCGTTGGATGGCCGGCAGCGCCGCGCCACCCAGGGCGAAGCTCAGCTCATCAAAGAATTCGATGAAAAGAAAGAGGAGTGTCAGTGAAAGAAGCCGGGGTGTTTGCCGTTTCATAATCCAGGAATTATCAGCTTCAATAACAAATATCAGATCGATTCTTATCCAATATTATATTCTGTTATCGCAGCTCCAATTGGTGATGGTTAAAAAGATAGGACAGCCCCGAAATTTGGGACTGCCCTATTGCTTATCTACTTGATTTGCTGCTGATCATCTACCTACCGCACAAGCATCCGGTTCTGCAGATGAAATAGCACACCGCATCCTTTCGAGTTTACGGCAGAACGATTTGCAGGATCAGCGGCAGCCACATGCTGGTCAAGACCACGCCGTCTGTCTGAGCGATATTGGTGAAACCTGAGGTGAGCGTCAGCGTGGGGAAGCTTGCGCCGTTATTCAGATTTGGATCCGAGTAATCCCAACTATCACCGACAAGGTTGACTGCCTGCACCTGGTAGAAATACGCCAGTTCGCTGTCGCCAATCGGATCGCTGTAGCTCAGCAAGCCTTGAGATGTGGCGTCTGCTGGTTCTACTTCTGCGATGGTCTCCCAGGGGCCGTTGGCGCTTAGGGCTCTCTGAACTGCGAAGGAAGTCTCATTGATGGAATTATCCGTCCAGGTGAGG
This sequence comes from uncultured Anaerolineaceae bacterium, assembly GCA_964614855.1. Classification (GTDB taxonomy): domain Bacteria; phylum Chloroflexota; class Anaerolineae; order Anaerolineales; family UBA4823; genus CAWJHE01. Next base: position 47,121 of record CAZTMX010000003.1, read on the forward strand.
AATACACTCCGGTCTCCCTCTACACCCGCCAGGGCTGCAATCAGCTCTGATGGCGATCTGGGTGTGACGCCTACCGCCTGCGGCCGCATCATGTCCATTTCTTCATGGCTCAGGATGTGGCAGTGCCAGACGTATTCATAGCCGTAGTTGACATAGTGGTTGTACACATCGATCGGCTCGCCTGATGGGTCAAACGCCATCGGTATCAAACCGGATGCCTCAGCCAGGCTTGAGCTGGCCAATAACACACCTTCGGGCATGGAGGGATCAAGCAAGCGAACGCTGTTGGGCAGATCCCAGGGGACACGCGGCATAAGCGGACGCAAAGCAACGATCGTATCTTCCAACGGGCTGACACGCACAGTGTCCTTCCATCCGATCTCGTTTGCATCCGGTTTGCGGATGATGCCGTCCCATCCTACGCGGTTGATCAACTGCACATCGTACAGGTGGAAGTGGATGGGATGGGTATCCACGCCGTTATGAGTGATCTTCCACAGCTGTGTACCGTCATCGGTGGTGCTGATTGGCTCCAAATCCACACCAGGCGGGAGTTCTAGCCCGTCGATGATTTCCGTGGGCGGGCTGGTAAAGCCGTATAGGATCATGTTCTGGTTACCAGCCTGCGGGTTTGGTGATTCGACCCCCAGGTTGCCGCTCATGCGGCCGTATACCGGATCAAAGGCCTCGCCCATCTCATCCTGGATCATCTTGGGTTGGAACGGCATGGTCAGGGTGACGCCAGACAGGGTAGCAAAGGTCAACGAGGTGTCAAAGATTTGCGCCAGGCCAGCCATCGGTCCATTGGACACGAAGCTTGTGCCGTACGCCGAGTTGTAAGCGCCCTGCCCAACGATTATCGGGTGCTGGCCATTTTCAAATACACCCAACCCACCCAGGCTTGTCGCCTTGAAGGCATTTTGCAGGGCTGTCAGGTTGAAGGCTGGCTCAGCAGGCAGCGGGTTGACGACGATACGCATCACGGTGCGAGTATTGGGTCCGTAGCCGGCGAGTGTAGGCGGTGTACCGCCTGTATCGCGGTAATCCCCATCACCGGTGTAGTAATCATAACGTGGATCGCGCGCCGGGAAAGCTGCCGGGGCGTCGTTGTACAGGATCAGCGTCTTACCAGCCCACCCTGAGAAGTCCACCACTGCGTCTGCGCGCTCAGCCGGACCGAGCAGCAGTGAGTGCAGATCGACATTTCCAGCATTGAAGACAGTGGGGTCATTGACCCAGGTAATAGGTTGGGCGGGGATGACAGCCGGTGCAGGCAGGAAACCGCCCTCGGTACCGATTTGGATCCAATCTGGCCCCGCCGTGGTTGCATCGGGGGTGGGGAAGATGGTTGGATCTTCCAACGCTTCCTCAACTTCTTCAGGATTGAGCAGCACTTCCGTGCAGATCACACCGGTGTTCTCGGCTACCGGTGTCGGGTTGGTCGTGAGATCGCACAGGTTTCCTTCGGCATCCACCGCCATATACAGGGAAAGGTTGAAGAAGCGATCATTGGCCGCGTTCAATACGCGCAAGCGATAGGCCTTCGGATCCACTGTCAGGGTGGGATAAGCGGTGCCGTTGACAACCGGCGTATCCATGAAGGCTTCCATACCCATTGAGTTGAAGGGCGTGCCAGGCATCAGCGGCGGCTCACACCACTGCAGATCGGGATCGCATGTTTCATCATAGTAAGGATTAGGAATGGGCCCGTATTCAACACCGATGGTGGGCGGCCAGAACCAGGGTCCATAAGCCCAACGACCAAACTGGTTGACGCCCGAGCTGTCGCCGGGGTTCTGTGCGGGGGAATAGACATGCGGCAGCCACAGGTTGCCGAGACCGCCCCAACGCTCCAGGTTCCAGGTTTCATCCTGCACAGCCAGTTGATTGGTGCTTGGGACAAAGGTCTTGTCCTGGACGATTAGCGGGATGGTGCTGTCGGCGCCGGGGATAAGCCCCTGTGCCAGCAGTGCCTTCTCAGTGTCATCGGTGATGATGTAAGGCGCAGCCTCGCCGGCGTAAACGTTCAGGCGGGTGATGCCCCAGGAGTGATCATGGTAGAACATCAAGCGGGCGCTCTGCTGGTTAGTGTAGTAGAAAGTCATGGCACCAGGACCGGGATCGGTCATATCCGGCACGTTATGGACGCTGACACCCTTGGGATAAGGGGTCGCTTCATCCGCCGGGGTGATCCATTGGTGCGGGGTACCGTCGCTAATCCAGGGGGAGATACCGCCGTGTAAGTGGATAATGGCGCGGTTCTCGGTATAGCATTCCGCAGGTTTCGGTTCCATCCCGCACATCGGGTTTTGCCCATCCGTATCCATCTCAGGATCCATCAGGGGGCCCATC
>CAZTMX010000004.1:0-44807 GCA_964614855.1 uncultured Anaerolineaceae bacterium
CAGCCTGGTGGCGTGCATCCACCCTGGAGGCGCTTTTATCGGCAAAGAAGAGCATATCTCCCGGCATAGTTTGACCGGTTACCGGTACCCCTGCGCGAAATTGTTGGTCGGCGTCACGCGCGATCTGCACCCCTAACAAGGACATAAAGGTTTGTGCGAGACCGGAACAATCATACCCGTAAGGAGATCGACCGCCCCACAGATACGGCACACCCACAAAACGCAGGATGTATTTGAGCGCAGCTGTGATGCCTTGTGGGTTGGGCTGCGGCGCCTGTTCCAACGGCAGCAAACCTGCGCGGTCCACCCACCAAAGACGCCCATCCGGCAGCCGCACTTGCGCAGTGTCTGAGTGCCAGGAATCCACAACAACCCGCAGGCCAAAGAATAATTTTCCAGCCTGGCTGGTGTCCATTGCTGCTGAAACGCCGCTTGCATCCACCGGTGTACTTCTCGCTGTCAGGAAATCGGTCATGACCACGGCGTTGCAGCATGCCTGGTATTGGCGCACTTCAGCCTCGGTGCAAGGGTGCAGTGCGGCGCTGTGTATCCAACCCATGTACCCGTCGTGCTCAAGCCGCACCAGGCTCCACTCATCATCTGCTTGCAAGATACGCAGGCTTTCTCCCAGCAGCGCTTGTGAGACGCGCTCTGCAAGCGAACGTGGTTCGCGGCGCAAATCGCTCACCGGTCTGTTAACCAGCGCCCAGGGAGTGCTGTCAACCAGTAATACTCGCAGCTGGCTGTCGCCAATCCTTTCCAAAGGCACACCGCTGCTCCTGGCAGCAGTTTGAACGGCGACCTGGCGCTGTTCAGGTGTCAGCACCTGTCCTTTCATCACCAACACACCAGATGTCAAATCCTTTTTTGCCTGAACATCAAAGATCGTCTCGCGTTTATCTGCATAGCGCTCCTGCCCCAGGCGGTAGATGGCTTCGTTTATGGGGTCGCCCCTACGGTCGATAAAAGTGAGCACGCGCTCAATCCAGGCCAGCGGGATTTCTTTGTGTACGTTGTGCCCAATTCCTTTGGGCGACCAGAATTCCGCAAAGGGGATATGCGAGGCGATAAACTGCCCGTGCCTGCTGGTCGCGTTGACCGCGTCCTTTTCGCCCTGGATCACCAAAACAGGACGTTGGACACGCTGTAAGTCTTGGGGTGAATAATTGGGTTGGGTGATGATCTCGTTCAGGGTCAGCTCGAGCAGCCGCTTCCAATAATCCTGCCCGTGGGTTTGCCCATGCAGGGCAATCATACGTTCCATCCAGCCGGGAGCCTCTCGTTCCACACGCTGTGGATCAAACTTGGCGGGTTCGATATCCACCAGGTCCTGGCTGACATAGGCATTGGCTGCCTGGAGCACTGCAGTTTGGAAAATCTGCGGGTATTCCAACAGCGCCACCAGGGCGACATTGCCGCCGTTGCTGTGCCCCACCAGGTGTGCGCCCGCATATCCCAACGCCTGGACTAAACCTGCTGCATCAGCTGCCATTTCTAAAAAGCTGTAACTCAGGTTTGGGTTTGTGCTCTTCCCATGCCCCCGGCAATCCGGAATGATCACCTTGCGATTGGCGCTGAGCAAGGTGGCAATTGCCCCCCAGTCCTCGCTGCCTGTGATCGTGCTGCCGTGAATAAGCAGCAGCGGCAGCCCATCAGGAGCGTCAGCGCCAAAGGTCTCGTAATATATCTGTGCGCCGTTCACGGCCTGGTAGGGCATTCTTTTAACCTCGCGCCAGGGCCATGGCGGTGCGGAAAGCGTTATAGATGGTGGGCATATCTTCTGCGGTGTAGGTCCAACGGTGACCAGCTCGATAGGATTCGGGCATCATGGCTGCCCGATCTGCCATTTCCGAATGGACAAAGTCCACAACCATGGTCACCGGTTTTGACACTCGCAAGGGTTCTGGGGCGCGCCCTTTGACCAGGCGTGAGACAGCCTGCGAAGCTGCCGCTTGTATCCTTTGCTGCGCTTCTTCAGGAGACAGGCACTCTGCTGTCATGCGCCCATGCGCCTGTTTCACTTCTACCGTCTCCAGCGCTCCGATGACCGAGCGTGCTTCTGCACAGGCGGTCTGGTCACCCGAGATCATCAACACAGGCACTCCGAAGTGACCGCCGACAGCCGCATTCAGACCGATCTCACCAAAGGGTTCGCCGTTTATCCACAGGTTTGCCACGCGTTCATCGGACCAGGTATGGTCCAGGATCGCATTCTGCGAGCCTACACGGGCATGGTAACCGACATAGATCATGCCGTCCACGCCTTGATCGATGCCCTGGACCATGGAGAATGGGGATGGTGAGCCGCTGTTCAGCCGTGCACGTGCATCCATTTCTTCGATGAGGATATTGCGCCCAAAGGAATGACCATCGCTGACCACCACTTCATTGGCGCCGCCTTGAAATGCGCCGCGAATGGCTGCATTGACATCGCCGGTCATAATGCGTCTGAAGCGAACGTATTCCGGATGGGATGGGTTGACATGATCCCAATTCACTACCCCAGAAATCCCTTCCATATCTGCAGCAATCAGTATTTTCATCGAATTTTGCTCCTTTGTTGTTTTATTTGATTGAAACCGGGTTGGTTTACCCGCGGAGTGTTTGAGGAAAAGCAGGGCGCATATGCGTCAACTACCAAGTTTACCATGTTTGCCTGGCGCTGAACCGAACCTGTGGGCGTGCTATAATGAATTTGAAGGATGGTAGTTTGAGTTCCCTTATGATCATCATGCATCGCCTGGTTAACCTGTTTACTTTACTTACGTTTTTCTTCTGGGGGAATACTTCGCTTTTCCAACCGGAGCCCCAACCTGCTCCTGCGGATGCCTGGCAGCCGGTGGTTGACGGCATCACATACCGCCAGTTTTTCTTGGACCAACCCAACCAGCTGTATGTGGCGCGCATGGAACGCAACAACCCGGGGGTGATCCTGGATACCAGCCTGGGTCAGGGCAGGATCAGCGGCGGGTTGGAAACAGTGCGCGCCATGGCAGCTCGTTACGATCAGCAGGTCAATTACTGGGGAGAAAATTGGGGCAACCGTAACCAGGTGGCTGTTGCCATCAACGGCTTCTTTTACGATCCAGAAACGGGCATTCCGTGGAGCGGGCAGGTTCTCTCCGGTTGGTATGCCAAGCGTTTTGATGAGCGGCAGAGCGGAAGCGGCCTGGTCTGGACTTTTGACCGCAATATTTTTATCGGGGGTTGTGTGGACCACCCTGCGGCGCGCCAAAGGGTGATCCTTGGTGGGCATCTCGAAGTGGGTTTCGACGGGATCAACATCCCGCGAGGCGAAAAACAGGTCATTATTTACACACCGCATTACGGCATGTCGACTTTCTCGGATGACAAAGGGGTGGAGATCCTGGTGCGCTTGCAGCGCCCGTTGCTGATCATGCCGCAACCTGCTGCAATTGAAGGTATTGTCGAACAGGTACAGTTGGATAGGGGAAACACCCGTATCCCGTTTAATCATATCGTGATCTCTGCCAGCGGCGAGAAAGCCCAGCTGCTTTCCACCATAGCGCCTGGCACGACAGTCGCCATCTCCCAAGAAATCCGGCATTACCAACCGGATTGTAAGACGCCGGGCTCACAGCAGTGGGAACGGGTGTATGCCGCGATTGGGGGCAGCTACATCTTCTTGCGTGATGGCGTATTGCAAGGGTACAAGGAGGACCTGGGTTCGGTTTTGCGCACACCGCGCAGCGCAGTGGCATACAATGATGACTATGTCTTTTTTATTGTGATTGACGGGCGAGACCGTTTCCGATCCCTTGGTATGAGCATTGTTGAACTGGGCGTCTTTGCACGTTCGATGCTTGGCGCTACCTGGGGCATCGCCATGGATGGCGGCGGTTCATCCACAATGGTGGTGAATGGGGAAGTGGTGAACCAACCTATCACAGATGTGCAAGAAGATGGCGGCACAAACACCCAGGCTCAGATGGTTGAGCGTGCGGTTGCCAGCGGATTGATGATGATTGCGGTCCAGCCAGCGCTGCGGTCAAGCCAATTTGCACCTGGGGAACAGGTGGTTGCTGTACCAGCTGCAGGTCTGGAAATACGGCAGGGACCTGGCGATGATTATGATGTGGTCACGACCCTTGTTGTTGGCAGCCTGGGACAAATTATTGATGAAGGACAACTGAATGGCATCCTGGCGCGCGATAATCACTGGTGGCGGGTGGATTTTGGAAATGTCAGAGGTTGGGTGGTGGAGAGCGGGTTAAAAGCCTATCCGTGAAATAGTATTCGCGGCAGCAAACTTGCTGCTTCTATTGCGGCGAAGCCGCTACAGCTGTCAGGGTATGCAGCACCTGCCAGTGTTCCATTGGCCAGTATACAAATTCTGCTTTTCCGATGACATTCTCAATCGGAACCATACCCCAGTGATGGGAATCCGAAGAATTGTTACGGTTATCCCCCAGGACAAAAAGGTTGCCTTCCGGTACGGTCCACATCCCGTTGTAATCCGGGGGCATTTTGATATACGGCTCGGTCAGGGGCAGCTCATTGGCAAACACTGTGCCGTTTGTGACACGGATCGTATCGCCGGGTAAGCCGATCACGCGTTTGATGTAGGGCGTGGTTTCTGGGTTCGGCGGGTAGCGGAATACCACCACGTCACCTCGCTCCGGCAAATCTAAGCGATAGACGATTTTGTTCACCAGCACAAAATCCCTTTCATAAAGCGTGGGTTCCATACTGATCGACAGCACCTGGATGCGAGCAGAAACAAAATCGATTGCCAGGTACAGCAGAGCAGAAATAAGCACTGTCTGTATCAGCTCGATAAAAAAGCGCTTGAGTGAACTGGCTTTTCCCCCCGGCTCGCCAGGGTTCCCTTCAGGGTAGGTCTGTGTGTAAAAGTTTTCCAAGGGTTACTCTGTTGGCCTGTGGTTGAAATGATGACCGGCTTCAGCGCCAGGGTCCTCTTGCAGCAATTGCCCGGCATGTTCAAACACAGGCAGTACCGTTTGCAGGTTTTCCACTGCTCCTTTGGGGCTGCCGGGCAAATTAATAATCAGTGTGTGTTTTCGCACACCCGCCACCGAGCGCGAAATCATGGCATGCGGGGTAACCAGTAAGCTGGCAGAGCGCATGGCTTCAGCCAGGCCAGGCACAGCGCGATCGATAACAGCCAGGGTGGCCTCAGGTGTGACATCGCGCGGGCTTAAGCCGGTTCCCCCTGTGGTCAGGAGGATATCCATCCTCCCGGAATCTGACCATTCAGAAAGCAACTGCACGATCTGCGCGTATTCATCTGCAACCACTGCATGTTCAACAACCTGCCAACCATGAGCTTCAATCATCTTAAGGATGGCAGGCCCAGACACATCACTGCGCTCGCCTGTGGCTGATCGATCGGAGACCGTAAGAATTCCAATTCGCAACATCAACTTAATCCAAGTTATTCCCGTGTGCCAGCAGGTTCAATGCTATGCTCTTAGTCGTCATCCTGCCCTACCAGAGTCTTCCACGGACCGTGGATGCCTTCTTCGGTCACGCCAAAATAATACCGGTTACCGCTGGGGGTTTTCTGCGCCAGATCGTAGCGCATGCCTTTGCCCTGCTTCTGGCTGCGTATCAACCCCAGGTTTTCTTGCCATTGGATATTTGCCTTGGCAGGGTCTTCCACCAGATTGGCATAGCTGGTAATGGCGTAATGCCACAGACGCCGGGCGCTGGTACGGGTGACGTTCTTGACCATGTTTCCATTACGCAAATCGCGCATCGTGTAGTACCGTCCCTCGTTCCGTTCTTCAACCGAAACGACCTCTACACCGGTACGCGGCGAACCGCTCTCTTCATCATCTATGGCAGCAATTGCCGGTGATTCTTCAGGCAGATCAGCCGCAGGCGCAGGGTAAGCGGTGTCTTTTGGATGCTCCGTTGTCTTTGTCTTCAACTTTTGCCCGCGTATCACCAGGTCCACAATTTCATCCCTGACAGCCAGGCCGGTCTCGGTTTCTGAGCGGATATAAATCTTGCTGTCATCCACGGCGTAGGGAGGATCTTCCCCCCGCGGCACCAGAACGCGAATGATCTTCTTTCCACCGGTCTCGTGAACATCCAGGGTGCACTGCAGCGGAGGGCTGAGACGATTGTTGATTTCTTTTTCTAGCTGCCCAATCGATTGCTCCGGGTCTTGTACACCTACGACAGGCTTTTTTGCATCCTGGGGTAAACCGATGTACAGGGTGCCGCCATTGGTATTTGCAAAGGCGCACACATCCGCAATGATGGCATAGCGTTTGCCGCCGCGCAGGGTCATATTTTCGTGAAAATCCTGGATAATATTTGACCCTTCTTCACGCGCCACGCGAATAAAATCAAACGCAGGCTCTGCGGTATGGCGATGCGGTCGGGTACGCGAAAAATCGTTGCTTTTGAAAAGCTCGTACAGGGCTTCAAAGCTGACTTCCGGTAACAAGGCATCCGTCGCACGGTCGCCAATCCCCAGGTTCTTTTTGCGCAAAGGATCAATGACAAGGCGGTGTGCATCTGATCCCTGGATGCAGTGCATGCGGCGAGGGTATTCCGGTTTGATGCCGGTGAAAAACGCTGCCGTGGTGCGGCTGCCTTTGTGTTCCAGATCGGTGACTTCCAGGGCGTGCAGGTGGTTATCCTGTGTGTAGGCAATTTTCGTTTGCCCGCCAAAAGAAAAACCACGCATGGCAACACCGTTGCTTGAGTTGGCATGCGCAGCGATCACAAGCCCCCCGGCTTCGTTGATCATGCGGTAGGCGGATAACACATCCGAAGTCGCCCCGACTGTGGCGGAGCCTTCATCTAGCTGATCGGACGGGATATTCAAATCCAATAACAGGTGTTCGATCTCTCGCACGGGCTTTTCTGGTGGGAAGATCCCTAAAATATGAAAGCCGAAAGTTGCAGTAAATTCGATACCAGGCAGGACCAGGATTTTTTCAAGCAGGCGGCGGTACTCATGCAAGCGCGTCAACTCTTCTGGTATGATGCGGTTGAGTTTTTCCAGCAAAGACAATTGTTGGATTTCTTCCTGCATGCGGCGATACCCTGCCACGGTATTGTGATCGGTAAAGGATATGATCGCCAGCCCGCGGGCTTCAGCCCGGTGCAATATATCCAGGAATGATATTTCAGGTTGTTGGTAATCACTGGATGCAGGGGTGTGTAAGTGCAAATCGATGGAATACCACTGCATAGAGGTTTGGGTACGTTTCTTTCCCACAGGTTTCTCTCAATTCTCAGTCGTTGTGTCAGCCAAAACTTGGCGGACTTTGCGCAGGATATCTTCAGGCATGTATGGTTTGGATATAAAACCTTGTGCGCCTTCTTGTAAACATCGGTGGCTGAAATCAAGGCCTGATGTCATCAGCATGCGTATAGATTTCAACTCGTCATCCGCACGAATAGATTTTAATAGATCAAAACCATCCAGGTTTTTTAAGTATACATCACATAGGATGATATCTGGCTTGAGCTTTTTGATTTCGGCACTTGCCTGTTCAATAGAGGCGGTTTTATCCAGGCACAGCACATCAAACCCTTCCATGCCAAACAAGGTCTGCAATAAGAGCAGCATGCTTGTATCATCTTCAATGATCAAGATTCTAGCTGCCATTGGCCTCCTTTGGCTCTAATGCCGCCTCCAGGACTTGCTCAACAGTTTCTGCAAAGACAAAGCTCAACGTCTGGCGGATTTCTTCGGGGATTTCATCCAGGTCTGCTTCATTGCGAGCCGGTAAGATGACCGTCTTCAAGTTAGACCGGTGCGCCGCCAGGACCTTTTCCTTGATCCCGCCAACTGGCAGCACCTGGCCTCGCAAGGAAATCTCTCCGGTCATTCCCACGTCAGGCCGCACCGGTCGTCCCGAAACCAGGGAGGCCAGGGCCACTGCTATGGTCACGCCGGCTGATGGGCCGTCCTTGGGTTGTGCACCGGCAGGGACGTGTAGATGAAAATCCGATTTTTCAAAGAAATCAGCAGCCAGGTCAAGCGATTCGGCTTTTGAGCGAATGTAAGAAAGCGCAGCATGCGCCGATTCTTGCATGACATTGCCCACCGATCCGGTGATCTGGAACCCTTTGCTGCCTTGCATGCGAGTGGCTTCGATGAACAGCACATCCCCCCCAACCGGTGTCCAGGCTAACCCGGTAGCCACGCCGGGAATGGATGTGCGCTGGATAATCTCTTCGTCGCTAAAGAATTTTTGCCTGCCGAGATACTCGCTCACTTTTTCAGGGGTGACTTCGACTGCCTGTACATCCCCTTCAGCGATTTTTGTCACGATCTTGCGGCATATTGAGCCAATTTCGCGCTCCAGGTTGCGCACACCTGCCTCACGCGTGTAAGCGCGGATGATCTTTGACAACCCGGTTTGTGTGAATACCACTTCTTCTTTCCACAGGCCGTTCTCCGCCAGCTGTCTGGGCACCAGGTATCCCTCAGCAATAGCTATTTTCTCGCTCTCTGTATAACCGCTCAGGTAAATAATTTCCATCCGGTCGCGCAGCGGCGCTGGGATGGGCTCGAGCTGGTTGGCGGTGGTGATAAACATCACCTGCGAAAGATCGACAGGAACTTCCATATAATGATCGCGGAATTCACTGTTTTGCTCCGGATCCAAAACTTCCAAAAGCGCCGAAGCCGGGTCGCCGTGGAAATCAAACACCAATTTGTCCACTTCATCCAGCATAAACACCGGGTTGCGAGTTTCAATCCGCCTTAGCGCTTGCAAGATGCGACCAGGCATGGCGCCGATATACGTGCGCCGGTGACCGCGGATTTCTGCTTCATCGCGCATCCCACCCAGGGAAATGCGTACAAACTTTCGTCCCATGGCGCGAGCAATAGATCTACCGAGGGATGTCTTGCCAACCCCAGGCGGGCCAACAAAACACAGGATCACCCCTTCACGTATGCGGCGAATGTCATCCACATCAGCAGGAATAAGCTCATCAGCCCGTTCTTTGCGCAACTTGCGCACTGCCAGGTATTCCAGGATGCGTTCTTTCACATCTTTGAGACCGAAATGATCCTGGTCAAGGACATTCCTGGCATTTGTGATATCCAGGTTGTCGGGCGTGATCACAGACCAGGGGATGGACACCAGCCAATCCAGATAGGTACGGATAACACCATATTCTGCAGCCGCAGTTGGCAGATGGCTCAGGCGTTCCAGTTCCCGTTTTGCCTGTTTTTCAGCCTCTTCCGGCATTTGGGCCGCACTGATTTTTTGACGAAATTCTTCTACTTCTGCTGTTTGTTCATCTCCTTCGCCCAATTCCCGTTGGATGGCTTTTAGCTGCTCGCGCAAATAATATTCTCTTTGTACTTTATCAATCTCGGAACGCGCTTCGTTCTGGATTTTCTGACCCATTTCCAATACTTCAACTTCGTGGGTCAGTATACCCACCAATTTGTGTAGCTTTTCCGAGGTGGAGTCTAACTCCAGCATGGCTTGAGCTTCTTCCAGATCCATGCGTTGGAAATTCGAGATGGTATAAACCGTTTGCAACGGGTCTTCCAACGCGATTACCGAAGCCACCAGTTCGCGGGGGATGGAGGGGATCATCTCAGCAATATGTTCAAACTGGTTGCGTGCGTTACGAGCCAGGGCTTCCAATTCTAACCCATCCACACTGGTTTCCGCGGCGATTTCGATGCGCGCTTTGAGATAAGGGTCTTCCTGGACATATTCTTCGATCCGGCAGCGGGTAATCCCCTGAACAACAAGACGGATGGTGCCGTCAGGGGCGCGGGCCATGCGGTGGACAATGCCTACAGTGCCGGTTTTATACAGGTCTTCGGGGCGCGGGGTTTCCATTTCCGGATCCCGTGATGCTACCAGGCAGATAGCTCGCTCATCGCCGGCCATCACATCATCCACCAGCCGGATAGAGCGAGGTTGGCCGATGGTGAGCGGTACAGCAGTGAAGGGATAGACTACCAGGCCGCGCAGGGGCAGTACTGGGATGATCTGCGGGATGTGTTGGTCATCTGGCAATTCCAATTCCACCGCATCTTCTTCAGCATCGCTTCCGATGACGCGCGGGGTTATTGGTTTTACCAGAAATTCATCCAGGTCAGCCTGTTGTTCATACAGCCAGTTGATCATATCTAAGATGCTTGAATTCCATCTGGATGCGGGCATGAATAATTCCTGTTCGCTTATCAAAAATATCGAGATCTAATCGTCTATGATCGGAATTTGCCTGGAAAGCGCTTTGGGTAGATCGATGTGTAAAAATCCGTTTGTATAAACAGCCTGAACGCGGTCTGTAATGATCGGTTGGGGCATTTCCATCTCAATGAAGAATTCACCGTAGTGAATTTCCATTTGGTAATAAGCGCGTTTTTCTGCAAAATCCTGGCGAATACCGCGAATGGTGAGGGTTCTTCCGTTCAATGCAATTTCAAAATCGTCCTCATCCATCCCGGCAATCTCAATGCGGACAATTATTTCCTCTTCAGTTTCGTAAACATCCGTTGGAGGCTGCCAGGTATGGCTGCGTAAATGGTGCCTCCAGTTTTGTGCTCCGGTATCCATAGAATCACCTCACCGGTCAAGTATTCGTAAAAGGATTGATGGGCTTGATATCGAAGTATGTTGCTTAGCGGCAGATTCAACACCTCTGGCGCCCCCGGCGGGACTCGAACCCACAACCAATAGCTTAGAAGGCTACTGCTCTGTCCATTGAGCTACGGGGGCTTTTGATCTTATGACTCCAGGCAGGGACGCAATCCCTTGTATACTCGCGTTCCTGATATGGTTTTCAGGATGACCCGGGCATCTTTTCCTAGTTGTGTCCCAAGTTCTTCCGGGGTTAAAGGTGTATTGCCATTTGCCAGGAAAAGGCGAAATATCGAGTCAACCAGTGTGGTTTGTTGTGTGATAAATGTCTCTTGCCTGGCACAATGGGAGATCAAGATGTGCTGCAAACCGTCCACTCGCTGGACTTCGGCAGTTTCGGGATCAACCCAATCAAAAATCTCGCTTGCATCAATCTCAGCAAATTTCTCCTGGTGTTCAGGGCAAAGGTAGTTGCGCAGATAGACACGCCAATCGCGATCATTTTGCCGCCACCACTCGAAGTCAATGTGATAGCAGGTCTGCAGCGTTGGCTTAACCAGGCTCATTCGTTTGATTTCCGTCAATGTTGTCCTCCTTCGGTCCGGCTGTCCAGAGTATCAAGTGCGTGATGTCAATCCATTTCCGAATCGTTGAGACGGAAGTGCAGGTCGCCGACATGGGTAAACCAAGGACGGGATGCAAGGAGCGCCAGGATCGGTCCTGGAGGGCAGCGCCGGGTGATATTGATGGCAGCATACAATTCGCTGGCGTGCACATGGCTTTGCGGGTTCAGTTTTGCCAATTCGCGTACTGTGCTTACTACAACGTGTTCAAAGGCAGGTTGCTCTTTGTTCAACCGGACCCAGACTTGATCAAGTGCTTCTTTGTCAGGGATGGCAGTCGCCATGCGTTCATCAAAGGGCGCATTGACGATTTGTTTGAGCATGGCAAACACAATCCCACCATCTGATCCAACTAAAACGGTGCGGATCCACTCCCGGTTGGCGCGGCGGCTTTCAGTCTGGATGATCACCTCGCCAGGCTGTTTGCCCTGTCGCAAATGGACGATGCTTCCCGGCATCAGGCCTTTTGATTCATACCACTCACGTAAACCAAAGACATAACGTTTCTCGCGCACAACCCAACCTGGGAAATGTTCGCCAGTATCGCCGTCAACCAGTGAAAAACGAATGCGCGGCGCCTCGTACGCGGTGGGGAATAGATGGCGGATATGCGCCGAAAGCGGTAAAGTGCCTGCACGCCAATGGGGATAGATCAAGCGAACATCGACATCATTCGAGTGTTTTGTCTTCGCATGGATGGGTGAGAGCTCGTCATCCAGCTGCTGCTCCAGGTTTAACATTTCTGGAGTCAAGAGTGACCGGTCGTAATCGATCCCAGCGAAACGCAAGGTAATGGGCGGGGTGAGAACTTCGGGTGGCTCCAGACGGTGTAAATGCCACAAGGTGTCCCCGGCTGGCCCCACCTCATCAAAACGGGGATCCTCTTGCAGCGCGTGATCGAGAGAGAATTCGACCAGCTTGGCATTTGCCTGGGATGTCAGATCCAGTTGTTCTAGAAGCGCTGAAGTTGGTAAAGGGCCACCGCCTGCCATATCCAGGACTGCTTCAGCCAGGTTCAGATGGCCGATATTAATATCCACCAATAACGCACGTGGGAACCAGCGCCCGGCAATCCGTACAAAATCGGGATTTGTCTCTAAATCATCTTCCAAGGATTCCACCAGGTCGTCTTCATATGAGTCGATAACGGTCTCGCGATCCAGGAAGGTAAAATCTTCCATTACTTTTGGCGGCTCATTGAGAACATGATCAGCAAGCCCGGCTGCAAATTCCTTCTGGCTGCCATCCTCGAAGGCAACGCGGATCACCTGGAATTCATGCAAATCGGGGTTGTGGCCCGGTCGGAGGTCAACTACTTCCCCCTTGCGCCAACCCAAATTTGGGAAGATGATCTTTTGCGCCAGGGCAAAAGTACCTTTGGGTTGGTACAGGTCGCCGCCGGACATGCGTTGTTTTTCCAGGTTGATTTTTTGTTGGCGGATACGTTCTTCCACTAACGCTGATATGAGCTCCAATGAGGTAAGGGGGGTTTCCAATTCCAGCAAATGATTGTAAAGAAATTCAATATCATCTTGCTGCAGGGAAAAGTTATCCCAATAATCCTCGCCCATTGTATAAGAAATTGTTAGCATAAAAACCTCAAGACTGGCCTTGACATTTCCCTTGAGAGCGAAAGGTCAGGGATGGTGAATTGGCATTGGATGAATTAACCTGAGCTGCCTGTACCTGGATTGCCGTTCGTCCTGTGCGCGCAAAATCGACCTGCTGCCAGGATTTCGGGAAATTTGGTGAATGCATCTGCGATCTGTCCTAATGCCTTAACTGGCAAAATAAGCTGATTTGCAGCTTTTGCCGTCCCATATTATACTCTATGAGATGAAAGGATTCGGCAATTATTGAGGCTAAATTTTTGTCAGAGTCGAGGAATTTGAAAGTAAAGTTAACCTTTAAGGATAGAAAATATAGGTGATCGCATGACCGAACATGAGTTGGTTGTTCTTGATGAAGTCTCTGGGCGGCTAAATGCTGAAGCTATCCTGAGTTATCTGGAAGCATTTGGCGTGGCTGGGATGATATCGATGGAAGCTGTTAGCTCGGTTTACACATTTTCAGTGGGTGCGCTCAGCCGCGTGCAAATTCTGGTTACAAAGGAAGATGAAGCAAGGGCAAAAGAACTGCTGGCGGAATTCTATACCCAGGCGCCGGTCGAAGACCTGATCGAGTTTGACACAGCTGAGCTTGATGAAGAAATAACCGAAGAAGAGGAATGACCAGTTAGCTGGCTAGGGAAAAACTTCTTCCAGCCAGTCCATCGGATCAATTTGAACGCCGCCTGCCCAGACCTCCCAGTGCAGATGAGGCCCGGTAACCCTGCCTGTACCGCCAACCAGTCCTATTACCTGGCCGGGTTCTACGCTATCGCCCACTTCTACCAAAATTTCTGATTGGTGCATATAGCCGGTGTATACTCCCCAGCCGTGATCGATCATCGTGGCATTGCCGCGTACTGTTAGCGGCCCGGCAAAAACCACCACACCTGCAGCAGGGGCGAGGATTTCTGTGCCCACGCCTCCGCAAAAATCCAAACCGGTGTGAAAGTAGATGTAAGCGCTTCCATTGTAGGATCGGCGGTTGCCAAAAGTTGAAGGCCAGCAGTCGCTGTAGGGTTCAGGCGCAGGGCTTTGAAACACTCCTTGCCAGAGTTTCACACTGGTCGCCGGAGCAGCCAGGGCGCTCCACTCAGCATCTTCAGGTTTTGTGACAGCCGGGTCAATGGTTTCCGGGCTGACAATCAGCACTGGGTCAAAGGGATAATCGCCGCGGCGAATTAAAACGCTTTGAGAGAATTCGAAATCCGACTGGGGATACGGCTCTTGCGCCGGCAGGGTGTACGTGATCGCCAGTGTATATAAACCGGGTTCTTGCATGGCGTGGATGCCTTGCAGGCTGACAAAACCGCCTTCGCCATCGGAGAAGAATTTCAGTTCTCGATCAGCCAGCGTTCCTTTGACAGCCAAGCCATCCTGTCCTTGCACACGGATGACCCCCACCTGCCCTTGATAAAAGAAACCAGGTTTAAGGTCGATCGATTCAATCGCCAGTGGTAGCGCGCCAGGTGAAGCGTCTGCGTTTTCGCTTTCACTGCCGCCAGGTGTCTTAAGAACTTCTCCAGGAACGACATGCTGGCTGTTAGTGACCTGATTTTCAACAACCAGCGACCAGGGGTTTGCGTTATTGGCTAACGCCAGCTCAAGCATCGATTGTCCTGGCAGCAATATCGTTCGTTTGCTTGCAGGTCTCTCGCCTTCGGGCTGTGGGATCACCAACGATGATCCTGGGAATAGTTCCACCGGGCTGGTCAGGTGATTGAGCTTTACCAGTGAATCGATGCTGGTTTGGTGCTGCCGGCTCAGGCTGCGCAAGGTTTCACCGTATTGGATGGTTTGTGTGGCCAACACTCCCTGGATTCCTTGCAGCCCGGGGATTTTTAACCTGGAACCTGTACCTACCTGGTCGGGATTGGTGATGTCGTTTGCCTGGGTCAGGGCATCCACAGAAATACCAAAGCGTACCGCGATGCTCCACAGGGTGTCGCCATCCTGCACGATATAAACCGCACCTTCCGCCTCAGGTGTCTGGGCAAAAGAAACCTTGCCGTTTGTCCCAAGCAAAAGCACCAGTACGAGGATGATTTGCAGCAAGGTGCGAATATTCAAATAGCTGGATTTATTTGGACGGTTGCATCGCATGGTTTGTGCCATAAGTTTACCACAGCGTAGTTTAGGCACTCATTATAATATAATGTGCTTTCCCCTTGTCATGAAAATATCAAACGACTATAATTGAGTTTCTGTGTAAAATTATCTACATGGGGCATGTTTCCGCGTTCTATTTTGCTCTTTGTGCGCCCTGGAAGCCCCGGAAAAAAATATTGATATTGTGAGGAAAGTATGATTGACGTAAACAACTTGCGCAAAGGCGTGACCTTTGAATTTGATGGCAACCTGTACAAAGTAACAGACTACCACCATCATAAACCTGGACGTGGAAACGCCACCATTCGGGTAAAAACAGTAAATTTGCGCACCGGTACAAACCTGGAAATGACCTTTACATCTGGCGACCGTGTTCAGGATGTGCGTTTAGATTTCCACAACGTGCAATACCTGTACACAGATGGCCAGTTTTATCATTTCATGGATTTAGAAACCTATGAGCAGCCTGCGCTTTCTAGCGATGTCCTGGGTGATGCTGTAGGATATCTTAAAGAAGGACTGGAAGTCAAGCTGACATTCTATGATGGTGCAGCCCTGGATATCGAATTGCCATCGACCGTAGATCTACTGGTAACTTCAGCAGATGTCTCCGTGCGCGGTGATACAGCCACCGGTGTTACCAAAAAAGTAACCACCGAAACTGGCTTACAGGTGCAGGTGCCGAATTTTGTCGAAGCCGGGAATGTGATCCGCGTAAATACCAGCGATGGTAGTTATGTCACGCGGGCTTGACCGCTTCCCACCTGAAAGAACATCCAAGAAATGCGTACCCCAGCAGGCAAAGAATGTCGTTTCTTTTACGGTGATTACTACCGTGGACGAAATTACGAAGAATGTCGCTTGCTGGCTTCAGCCCAGCCACCTCTTCCCTGGAAACCGGATTTGTGTAAGAGTTGTCCGGTTCCAGGGATACTGCGCGCCAACGCCTGTAAGAACCTGGTTTTAGAACCACACCTGGGACGACCGTTTCCATTTACCAAAAATCAGGTTAAAGTTAAAGCTTATTGTTCAAAATCCCTGCGTGAAGGGTTCGATCCGCATATCGGCTGCGGTGAATGCCATCCCCTTCCACCTGCATTTACTGGAGAAACTCATGACCCGGACACTGCTGCTGGACCTCGATGACACCTTGTTGATCAATGATGTGGATGAATTTTTGCCGCATTATTTACGTCTTTTTGCGAAAAAGGTAGCCGGGATTGTCGATCCAGATTTATTTGTCAGATCGCTCCTCGAGGGTACCCAGGCGATGGTGGATAACCTGCGTCCAGATAAAACCTTGCAGGAAGTGTTTAACCATACTTTTTTCTCCAGGGTCCAGGTGGATGAAGGCACCTTCCGCCAGGTTGCAGACAGGTTTTATCACGAAGATTTTCAACAATTGAGTACTATGACCAAACCAGCGCCAGGCGCGCAGGCGTTGATTGTACAGTCAGTCCAGCAGGGGGATAGAATTGCCGTCACCACAAACCCGTTATTCCCACGCACTGCCATTGAACAGCGCCTGTCATGGGCGGGTTTATCGCATGCGCGTTTTCCCTTTGCACTGATAACCTCCTATGAATACTACCATTTCACCAAACCGGAACCCGAATTTTATGCAGAAGTGATGGCGAGATTGGGTTGGCCTGAAGGCCAGGTGGTTGCCGTGGGGGATGATCTTGAGAGGGATATTTCTGCTGCACGTAAACTTGGCCTGGCGGCGTACTTAATGACTGACCGGAAAAAGGGCGAGCTAATCGATAAATACGAACCATCTGCCAGTGGCAATATGGCCGGGTTGGTGGATTGGCTTGCAAATGCGCCGGAAGCCTCCCTTTTGCCAGATTATTCTTCCATCCGATCCATGTTGGCTGTGATGCGCTCGACACCGGCTGCGCTGGATGGCATTTGCCGGGAGCTTTCCGAAGAGGATTGGCACACCAGGCCTATCCCAGGAGAATGGAACCTGACTGAGATTTGCTGTCATTTGCGGGATGTGGAAATTGAAGTGAACCAGCTGCGGCTGAAGGCGTTATTATCCAGTGATAATCCATTTATAGCGGGCAGAGACACCGATCGCTGGGCAGAGGAGAGAAACTACGCTGCCCAGGATGGAAAAGAAGCGCTGCGGCGCTTCATCGACTGCCGACAGCAGCTGTTAAACGACCTTACCAGTCTATCAGATAAAGACTGGCAGCGGCGTGCGCGTCATGCCATCTTTGGTCCTACACACCTGGCCGAGATAGTAAATATCATTTGCGGACATGACCGCCTGCACATGCAACAGGTTTACAACATATTTCATCCCAAGAATTAGCACAGTCACCGCCGCTTTTTTGACGGCCCTTTGTTAGAATGCTGTTAGAAATCTACACAAGCTCTTGTAGATTCACCCAGGCCTTAACAATGGTTGGTATAATTCGGCTGCAAATACTGCGGATTGATATTTAGTTTGGAGGTAAAGTGAACCCAGCCCGCAACCGTTCTACAATTATTTACCTGCTGTTGTTTGTCGCCATTATTTCAATGGTGATGTTTAACTTCCAGCAGCAGTCTGGCGGGGAAGAAACCCTTTCAATTAACGAAGTGGCTGCCCAGATCCAACAAGGTGGTCAAATCGAGCGAATTATTGAGGATGAAAACCAGCTCACAATTATTTATGCCGATGGCTCGGAACGCCTTTCGCATAAAGAGACCGACGCCACCCTGGTGGATCAACTAAAAGCCCTTGGTGTGACAACCGAGCAGCTTAACGCTGCGACCATCAAGTTGGAGATCAAACCCCCCAGCGCATGGTTGGGCGTGGCAACCATTTTGGGCTATATTTTACCCTTCTTGATCCTGGGTGCAGTCTTTTGGTTTGTCTTTCGACAGGCGCAAGGCAGCAACAACGCAGCCATGTCTTTCGGAAAGTCCCGGGCACGCATGTTTACCGGCGATCAGCCCTCGGTGACCTTTCTGGATGTTGCCGGCGTAGAAGAAGCGAAAGAAGAACTACAAGAAGTGGTGGAATTCCTGCGTGAACCGGAAAAATTTATCTCCCTGGGCGCCCGCATCCCTAAAGGCGTCCTGCTGGTAGGGCCTCCTGGTACTGGCAAGACCTTGCTGGCAAAAGCTGTCTCTGGGGAAGCCGGAGTGCCCTTCTTCTCGATTTCCGGTTCGGAGTTTGTTGAGATGTTTGTCGGTGTAGGCGCAAGTCGTGTGCGCGACCTGTTTGAACAGGCCAAGCGCCATTCCCCCTGCATTGTCTTCGTAGATGAAATTGATGCGGTGGGTCGCCAGCGCGGTGCAGGTTTGGGCGGCAGCCATGATGAGCGTGAGCAAACCCTGAACCAGATGCTAGTTGAAATGGATGGTTTTGATACGGACACCAATGTGATTATCATGGCGGCAACTAACCGCCC
Organism: uncultured Anaerolineaceae bacterium; assembly: GCA_964614855.1. Lineage (GTDB taxonomy): Bacteria > Chloroflexota > Anaerolineae > Anaerolineales > UBA4823 > CAWJHE01. Next base: position 18,312 of record CAZTMX010000004.1, read on the forward strand.
CGATATCCTGGATCCTGCGCTGCTGCGCCCCGGGCGTTTTGACCGGCGTGTGGTGCTCGATCGCCCAGATATGCGCGGTCGCGAAGCTATTCTCAAAGTCCATTCCAAGGGGAAACCACTGGCTCCAGAAGTTGATCTGGGTGTTTTGTCCCGTTCCACCCCTGGTTTTGTAGGCGCAGACCTGGAAAACCTGGTCAATGAAGCCGCCATCCTGGCAGCTCGCCGCAATAAAAAGGTGATTGGCCAGTCCGAGCTCGAAGAAGCGATTGAAAGAGTGATCGCTGGGCCCGAGCGAAAATCTCGCTTAATCAGTGAAGAAGAAAAACGTATCGTGGCTTACCATGAAGCAGGACACGCCGTGGTGATGAACGCCCTGCCCCAGGCCGATCCGGTACACAAGGTCTCGATCATCGCCCGAGGTATGGCTGGCGGTTATACCATGTCACTGCCTGAAGAAGATCGCACACTGATGCCTCGTAAGAAGATGATTGCGGATATGGTCGGGTTGCTGGGCGGGCGCGCGGCTGAAGAGCTGGTCTTTGATGACATTACCTCAGGCGCCTCCAACGACCTGGAACGCGTGACCCGCTTGGCACGCGCCATGGTGACACGCCTGGGGATGAGCAAACAGCTTGGTCCAATGGTCTATGGACAAAAGGAAGAATTGATCTTCCTGGGTCGCGAGATTTCTGAACAACGGGATTATTCAGAATCTGTTGCGCAAGAAATCGACACCGAAGTGCGCAGCCTGGTGGCAGATGCATACCAGCAGGCAAAACAAATCCTGGTGGATTACCGCGAGAAATTGGATGCTGTGGCTCAACGACTGTTGGAAATGGAGACGATCAACCGGGACGAGTTTGAAAGCATCTTTCCCCCGCCGTACCAAAAAACCGGCGGTACACCTGTACCGATTGCTGTATTGTGAACCAATCTATGCAAAAAATTCCCCGGCAAAACACCGGGGAATTTTTTTATGCACCTACGAGGATAGCACGCGCCGGTGCTCCATCCGAGCCGGAAATCTTGAGCGGCAGACAATACAGGCTGTACCTGCCTTGAGAAACCTGGGAGAGGTCCAATCCTTCCACAATCACAATATTCGATTCAAGTAAAAGCTTGTGTGTGGGCACACCATCAGCATAGGGGGCGACGGATAAGTAATCCACGCCTACCAGTTGAATCCCCCGTGCGATCAGATACTGCGCCCCGTCAGGAGAAATCGCCACGAAATCCTCTTGGAAGCCGAGGCCAGTTTTTTCCCATAGATAAGAATTGCGAGTTTTAAACAAGATGCGTTTTGTGCGCGCTGGGATCTGGCAGTTCTGCAAAACTTCCGCAGTAATTAAATCCACCTCGTCTGGTACACGGCACACATAGGCTCTACCTGTCAGCACTTTCAGCGGCAATTGATCAATGGTCTTCGCATCCCCTCCCAGAAAATGAAAGGGTGCATCCACATGCGTACCGGCATGCACGGTCGTCGCCAGGCTGGTGACATTGGCAGAGGCGCCTTCTTCAATTTTGCTTACACGCTCTATTGTAACCGGCGGATCGCCAGGCCACACGGGCATACCCGGGTGGACCGTCAAGGTGATATCGTAGGTTTGCATTTGACCTCCGTTTTCTTATACCGGGACACCTTTCAGATGCCAAGTGTTACGCTGAAATTGTTTTCTTTGCCAGGGTGACCTTTTCCAGAGATTGGTGGTTGATGGTCACACCCAACCCGGGTGAATCGGGTACGCTGATGGTACTTTCAGGGTTCAAGACAAACCGCTCGTTTGTGATGTCCTCGGCATAATAGCGATCCGATGCAGAGATATCTCCAGGCAGGGTAAAACCAGGCAGAGAAGCAACTGCCAGGTTGGCAGCCCGTCCCACGCCCGTCTCCAACATCCCACCGCACCAGACTGGCGTCTGATGTTCCAGGCAATAATCATGGATGGCGACGGATTCGCTCAATCCGCCGACACGCCCGGTTTTGATATTGATTATCCGGCAAGATTTCATCTCCAAAGCCTGGCGTGCATGCCTTACAGATAGGATGCTCTCATCCAGGCAAATCGGCGTGGTGAACTTCTTCTGTAATTTGCTGTGATCCCAAAGGTCATCTTCAGCCAGAGGTTGTTCGATCAATAACATGTTGAGTTCATCCAGCGGCAGCAGTGTCTCGGCGTTGTCCAGACGGTAAGCAGAGTTGGCGTCTACCTGCAGCATGATATACGGGAATGCCTGGCGTACTGCGCGTGCATCTGCCAGGTCGCGGCCAGGCTTGATCTTGATCTTGATCCGCAGGTAGCCTTGCGCCAGGTAATTTTCCACCGTCCTCACCAGTGCAGCAGGTGTTTCTTGCAATCCAACAGACACCCCCACAGGCACTTCACTGCGCTGACCTCCCAACATCTGGCGTAAGGAAACCCCTTGGGCTTTCCCTGCCAGGTCCCACAGCGCCATTTCCACCCCGGCTTTTGCCATCAGGTGGCCGCGCACAAAATCCATTTCCTTTTGAATGGAGCCGGGTGTCGGAAAATCCTGGTGCAGGATAGCTGGTATGATAAAGTCATCCAGGATATGCCAGGCTGTCTGGCAGGTTTCATAAGAGTAACCGGGGTCTCGGTCCGCTACACATTCGCCGTAGCCCACCAGGTCGCCGCTCCTGGCTTCAATCAGCAGGCAATCCCTGGTGTCAATCCTGCCAAAGGATGTCTCAAAGGGGGAGCGCAAGGTCATGCGCAGGTGACGTAGAGTAATTTGATCTAGTTTCATAGTGTTCTTTCTCCATAACTGAGCAGGTAAAAACTGCGTGGATTTGTGCCGGGTAGGTAGACAAAATCAGTCACCAGGTATCCGGCCTGGAAGGTTCGGGTAAAGATCTCTTGGGTGTGCTGGCGCCATGCCTTTGCCAGTTCGAAATCGGTATTTTTCACAGACTGGTAATCTGCAGGGATTTCGACCAGCAAAGTCGATGGCATGTCGACACCAGAGCCCGGGAGATCAGGGTTTTCGCAAGGAACTGGCAATTGGTGCTTATCCAGTCGCGTTGGGTTGGCAATTTGTGCACCAGCAGCCAGGCAGTGGGCCAGGTCCAGGCTGGCGCGGCGCGCTTGATCCAGGCGGTGGATCACCCTTTGAGTGTTAACCCACCAATCCACCTGGAAGCGGTCCGTGGGCTGACCGGCGTTCAACCCGTCCCTGAGCTCCCCATATTCATTGGGCAGATAAGTATTGCACACGGCGCCCAACAGGCTGATATTCAACCTGGCATTACGGCTGAGAAGTGGATCGTAGGTCCAGGTGATCAGGTCGATATCCTGGCTTCTTACCATCTGCCATTGGGCGCGCTTGAGTGCAAATCCGATGCCGCGGTTTTGATGCGCCGGGCGAACACCCAGCATGTGGGAGCAATGCTTGAGACGGGCGCCATCTGGGGTGGTGTAAAGACCGGGGAAGCCAAAGACAAACCCAACCAGCGCAGATGGGTCAAGCAGGTAATTTTCTGGCTCTGTCTCATCGATGGCACTTTGCTGGTACTCGAAAGCACCGATCAGCACACCGCCATTGTGGGCGGCAGTGAGCAAAAGATGCCCGGGCACAATCTCGGTTTCGCTGCCAGGCCACACGATACGCTGCAAATCTTCCACCCAGGTCATTTGCTCGGGGGTTTCAAGGATGTGTAATTGGATGGAGCTGCCGTACAACCAGCCTCTCATTTTATGAGCGCTCTCCTTTTCTCCTACCGAACAGGTTGCGCAATAAAGATCTACGCCAGTTTTCGCTGCGCAAGTAGCCCAGGCGCTGAGAATAGCGTGATGGCATCAGATCAAAAGTCCTGGGCATGGTATCCAGTGCTGTGGTGCGGTTCACCGCCAGGTAATCCAACCAGTAGATGGACACCGGCAGGTTTGGGAAGATCGATTCGAGAAGAATGGTGATCAGTCGCAGATACGCCGGGCTGATATGTACCAGCATGCGGCGGAGACCTGTCTCTTGCATCACCTGTTCCACAATCTGTTGGAAGGTCAGGTATTCCGGTCCGCCGATTTCAATTGTGCGGTTGTGGGTATCTGGGTCATCGATTGCCCAGGCCAGGCAAGTGACCAGGTCTTCCACCCACAAGGGCTGCAGCTGAACTTTGCCGTCACCCGGAACCAGGTAGATAAAGGGCAGGCCGCTTAAGATGCGTGCAATGCCCGTCGTAAAGGCATCATTGGGTCCGTAAACAATGGCGGAACGCAAAATGGTGTAATCGATTTCGCTGCGGCGCACGAATTCTTCAGCGATGCCCTTCGCTTTAAGCACAGTGAAAGCTGAGGCGCGGTCTGCGCCCAGATGGCTGAGGTAGAATATCCTGGAGACACCTGCATCACGCGCGCTTTCTACAAGTGAGCGTGTCCCCTGGATATCGATTTGCATCAAATCGGCCTTTGGTCCGCGCCACTCGCCGGATGCCAGGTGGAAAATGGTATCCACGCCCACCATGGCCGCGCGCAAGCCTCGCTCATCGTTCAGGCTGCTCACGGCTGCTTCCACAGGCACGCCGTGCGGCAGGTTTGGCGATTTCGTTGAAGGCCGGATCAGGGTGCGTACAGGATAATCCAGCTCGACCAGACGCCGGATAAGCGCCCTGCCGATAAAGCCTGTGCCGCCAGTAACAAGGATCATAAAGGGAAATGATCTCCAGTAAAATTTGTTTACGGCTTCTGTCATGCAATCCAGTTCCAATAATTCCCGGCATGTGATCCTGCCGGCTGGACGCATCCATTTTACAATATAATCGGAGAAAAAATACCAGCAACTTGGATCAGGTGATTGACTCCGGGTGAGGTTTGGCATATAAAAGGTGAGAAATTCTTGAAGGTTTGAGCACGTATGATCACGAGACGGGAGGCATGATATGTCCGAAAAAATAAAGACCCTTACGCCAGCTTTTCCCATCGAAGAGGCTGCCAGGTTTCCATTGCCGGGCACTGCCGTACCAGGGAGCATTACCTTTACCAGCGATGATAAAATGGTGACCTATCTGCACAGTCCAGAGGGCGGGCTGGAACGCCAGTTGTTTGCCTATGAGATCAGCAGCGGCAGGCACAGCCTCCTGATCACTGCCCCGCAGGAAAGCGCCAGTGAAGAAAATATTACGCTTGAAGAAGCACTGCGGCGGGAGCGGCTGCGAAGGGTCGAGCTGGGTGTTACGGATTATGCCTGGGCGCAGCACGGCTCTCATCTGCTGGCGCCGCTGCAGGGAGATGTGTATGTCTGTGATGGACCGTTTCAGCCGCTGCGCAAGCTTGTGGATGGCAGCTTTGCGCCTGCCGTGAACGCCCGCTTGTCGCCGGATGGGGAGTGGGTGGCTTATGTGCAGGATGCCGAAGTTTACGTGGTTCCATTTGCAGGCGGTACCCCTGTGCAATTGTCCTTCGGGGCGCGGCATGCAGGTGTGACCCACGGGCTGGCCGAGTTCATTGCTCAGGAAGAGATGGCGCGTAGCAGCGGGTACTGGTGGTCTGATAACAGCCGCTGGATTGCCTACACTGAGGTGGATGAAAAACATATCCCTGTTTACCGCATTGTCCACCAGGGCAAGGACAAAACCGGAGCAGAGGCTCAAGAAGACCACCACTATCCATTTGCCGGGCAGGAGAATGCCCGGGTGCGCCTGGGGGTGGTACCCGTGCAGGGCGGTGAAACGCGCTGGTTGGATCTGGGTGACCATGCTGAATACCTGGCCAGGGTGAACTGGCTGCCGGATGGGCGGCTTGCGGTCCAGGTGCAAAATCGCGCCCAAACCAGGCTGGAGTTACGCGCCTATGACATCCAAACGGGTGCAATGGATACGCTCTTAGTCGAAGAATCCGGAGTATGGATCAATCTCCATCAATTGTTGTGGCCGATCAAACAAGCAGTTGATGGTAGGCACGGAGCTTTTATTTGGGGATCGGAGCGCAGCGGTTTCCGCCACCTATATCTTTACGATGGTCAGGGCAACTTGTTGCGGCCGTTGACGCAGGGGGAGTGGCTGGTGGAGAGTATTGTGGGGGTAGATGAGGATGCCCAATGGGTGTATTTTACCGCCACAAAAGAAACACCGCTGGAAACCCACCTGTACCGGGTTTCGCTTGCTGGAGGTGAAATTGAACGCCTTACTCGCCAGGCGGGCATTCATTCGATTGTTATGGATCACGCCTGTAAAGTGTTTGTGGACACATTCCACTGTCTGGATACCTCGCCGCGGCTCGACTTGTATTCTGTAGCTGACGGCAGCATGCTGGACAGCCTGTATGAGAAGCGTGATGCGCGCCTGGATAGCTTGCATCTTCAGCCGCCTGAACTGGTGCAATTACACAACCGCCAGGGAACCCTTCTGTATGGGGCTTTGTACCGCCCACCTGCGGAATTTGGTCCTGGACCCTATCCGGCCTTGATCTTCCTCTACGGCGGCCCATCTGTGCAGCTTGTGAGCAACAGTTGGTTGGTGACGGCGCGCATGCGGGTGCAGTATCTGCGCAGCCTGGGTTTCCTGGTTTTTACACTGGATAATCGCGGCAGCGCCCGGCGCGGGCTGGCTTTTGAAGGCGCCATCCAATATGACATGGGCCACCTGGAAGTGGAAGACCAGGTGGACGGCGTACACTGGCTTGTTCAGCAAGGTCTGGCAGATCCGCAACGGGTGGGCGTTTACGGCTGGAGCTACGGCGGCTATATGTCTGCCATGTGCCTGGCGCGCGCCCCCGAGACTTTCCAGGTGGCGGTGGCTGGCGCGCCTGCGATTGCCTATGACGGTTACGACACGCATTATACAGAGCGCTACATGGGCACACCGCAAGCCAACCCACAGGGGTATGCTAGCAGCAATGTGATGAACTATGTGGAAAATATCCAGGGACGGCTGATGATTGTGCACGGGTTGATAGATGAAAATGTCCATTTCCGCCACACTGCCCGCCTGATCAATGCGCTGATCGCAGCCCGAAAACGTTATGAACTATTCCTATTCCCGGATGAACGGCATCTGCCGCGTAAGCTGGCTGACCGGGTGTACATGGAAGAACGTATTCGTGATTTTCTGGTGGAAACATTGTTGGACAAGGAGATCCATTGAGCACACAACCTGTTGGTATCATCACCGGCGCATCTTCCGGCATCGGTGCGGCTGCCGCGCGCGAATTTGCTGCCCGGGGGTACCGGGTGGCACTGGCCGCGCGGCGCCTGGACCGATTGCAAGCATTGGCAAATGAAATCCAGTCGGCAGGCGGCGAAGCGCTGCCGCTGCAGGTAGATATCACCCGGCTCGACCAGGTGCAGGGGATGGTGACAGCCACGTTGGAGCGATTTGGCCGCATCGATGTACTCTTTGCCAACGCGGGTTTTGGCCGGTTGGATTTCTTGAAAAACCTGGACCCGGAAAATGATGTTAAAGCTCAGATCGATGTAAATCTAACCGGCGTGATCTGGTCGACCCAGGCTGTGCTCCCGTACCTTATCCGTCAGCGCAGCGGGCATATCCTATTGATGTCTTCTGTCGCAGGTTATGTATCCCCACACCTGTACAGCGTATACAGCGCCACCAAATTTGCCGTGCGCTCCTTTGGACAGGCACTAGGTAGGGAGGTGAAGGCTTATGGGGTACATGTCTCCACCATCTGCCCAGGACCGGTGCATACCGAGTTTGGTTCCATTGCATCTCCGAATGACAGGCTGACCAGCCTCTCTGCCCCTGACTGGCTCAACCTGACCGATGGACAAGTTGCAAAGGCGGTCTATGGTTTGGTAGAGCATCCCAGGCGAACACTGGTATTGCCCTGGTTTATGCGCATTGCAGGCTGGGCTGAGACTCTGGCGCCCTGGTTGGTGGATTGGGCTGCTGCGTGGATCTTTGTGCGCAATCGCAAGGCACAATGAAGGCACGGATATCCGGTGATTTTTCCAAATCCGATAAATCTCCCAAAATTTATATAAATTTATTATACTGTTGTAAGCATGGTCTAAGGCTGATGGATTACAATGGTGTTTATTTGCAAGATTAACGGTGTAACGGAGAGAGAATGACACAAAATAAATGGTCGGTTCGTACAGAAAACCTGAGAGGGGATATCACCCCTGAACATGTTTACCGCCAACGCAGGCAGTTTATCAAGACGGCAGCCCTGGCAGGCGCCGGGGCGCTGCTGGCGGCTTGTGCCCCGCAGGCGCTTGAAACGGCGCCATCAGAAAGCGGCTCAAGCGGCAGCGAGCCCCTGGTGGATATTCCTACCCCAATTGAAGACATCACCACCTATGTCAATTATTATGAATTCACCACTGATAAGGAAGCGGTGGCTGCCCTGTCAGCGAATTTCAGGAGCTCGCCCTGGCAGGTAGAAGTTTATGGGTTGGTCAACCAGCCAAAGACCTACTCCATCGAAGATATGCTGGGACGTTTTGTCCAGGAAGAGCGCATCTACCGCATGCGCTGCGTGGAAGGCTGGTCGATGGTTATCCCCTGGCAGGGTTTTTCACTGGGCCAGCTGCTTGAGGAAGTAGAACCCCTTGAAAATGCAAAATATGTCCGCTTTGAAACCATCCTGGATCCAGAGCAAATGGTCGGGCAGCGAAGGGGCAATTATCCCTGGCCTTATCAAGAAGGATTGCGTCTGGATGAAGCCATGCACCCGTTGACCATCCTGGCCACAGGTTTATACGGCAAACCGCTGCCGAACCAGAATGGTGCTCCGCTGCGCTTGGTGGTGCCCTGGAAGTACGGGTTCAAGAGTATCAAATCCATTGTAAAAATCGAGCTGGTCGAACAGCAGCCGGAGACCCTGTGGTCGGCGATTGCGCCAAACGAGTACGGTTTCTATTCCAATGTAAACCCACAGGTGGATCACCCGCGCTGGTCGCAAGCCAGCGAGAGACGCATTGGCGAGAAAGGACGGCGCCCAACCCTGATGTTCAACGGCTATGAGGCGGAAGTCGCCAGCCTGTACCAGGGGATGGATCTGCGCCAGAATTACTAAATGCCCTTTCCACGTGTTCCTGGTTGGCTGCGTTCTACAGTCCCGATCCACCTGGTAGCTCTGCTGGCCCTGGGTTGGAATGCCTGGTTGGTTGCCAGTGATAACCTGGGTGTGAACCCCATCCAGGCCCTGATGCAGAATAGCGGAGACCTGGCTATCCTGTTCTTATTCCTTTCGCTTTCCTGCACCCCGCTCTCAATCCTGAGCGGTTGGCGCCAGGTAATTTTATACCGGCGCGTCTTGGGTTTGTACGCCTTCGCTTTTGCGGCAGTCCACCTGGCAATTTTTGTGGGGTTGGATTTCGGATTTGACCTGGGCCTGTTGTGGTTGGAGTTTACCCAGAAGCGCTATATCTGGGTGGGTGCCAGCGCATTTCTGATCCTATTCGTACTGGCTGGCGCTTCTTTCAAACCCTGGATGAAGCGCCTGGGAAAGCTCTGGAAACCCTTGAACCGCCTGGTCTACGTGGCTGGTGCGCTGGCTGTATTGCACTTTGCCTGGGCCAGGAAAGGCGATCTTTTTAGCCTGCAAGGGGACATAGCGCAACCAGCCTTCCTGGCGGGATTGTGGCTGGTTTTGATGCTCCTACGGTTGCCAACTGCCAGGCGAGTGGTGGGTAGTTTACACAGGTGGAGATCGCTGTCATCCGGGTAGGTGGCTCGCTGGTGTTTGCCGCAATCCGGCAGGATTAACAATTCCACCGCAGTATGGCTTACCCGCCCATGCTTTTATAACTGGTTAAGGGGGAGAGTAGTGCAAGGGCTAGATTTGCGCCAGGCCAGGTACAAACCGCGCCTGGTATGCCCAATACTTAAGTATGATATTGACAATATTATATTAATTCAATATAATCATAAAGAATATTGAACTAGAAATTAATATTATCCAAATCCCTTGGAGGCGTTTTTATGTCTGATTGGGCCATCGAGGCTGACAGCCTGGTGAAGAAATTTGCCAGGAAAAAGATAAAAAGCAACGGGGAGATGCAGCCAAAGAAAAGTAGAAATTTCTCCTGGAGTACCAGCAGCGAGAAAGAATGGTTTGTGGCAGTGGATGGGGTCAGCCTGCAAATTGCGCGGGGTGAGGTTTTTGGTCTGCTTGGACCTAATGGAGCTGGCAAATCTACCACCATCCGTATGTTGTGCACCTTGCTGGAACCCACCAGCGGCTCAGCCTATGTGAATGGCTTTGATATTCGCAAACAGGCGAACCTGGTACGCCAGAGCCTGGGCACGGTGCTGGGCGGAGAGCGCAGCATTTATTGGAAGTTGACAGCCAGGGAAAACCTGGCTTACTTTGCTGCCCTGTATCACATCCCACCAGCCAGTGCCAGACAGCGCATCAATGAGTTGTTAAATCGCATGGAGCTGACCGATCGAGCGGATGAGCTGGTGGAAAAATATTCCACCGGCATGAAACAACGAGTTGCGATCAGCCGGGCGTTGTTGGCGCGACCGCCTATTTTGCTGCTCGACGAACCGACCCTGGGGTTGGACCCGCAGGCTTCGCGTAAAGTGCGAGAGCTGGTAGGTGAACTGAAAGAAGAAGGCCACACCGTCTTGCTTACTACTCACTACATGGAAGAAGCTGACCTGCTTTCGGACCGGATTGGCATTATCGATAATGGCAAGATCATTGCTCTTGACACACCCGGGAATCTCAAGCAGCGTATCCGCCAGAAGGATGTGCTGCGGCTGGAAGTGAGTGGATGGACGGAAGAGATCTCCTCTGCGCTGCAGAACCAATCCGGGGTGGAAAACTTGTCTGCCAGACCTGATGAAACCAACAGCATTTGGGAGGTTACCCTGCACACCGGCAACAGCCGCGCGGTTTTACCCGCGTTAATTGAGAAGGTCAATCACAACGGAGCGCGCCTGGTCAACTTGAATATCCTCCAACCGACATTGGAAGATGTCTTTATCAACCTGACCGGCAAGGCGCTTCGAGATTGAAAGTGTGCGAGCATGACCGAGAATACTTCGACGCTCGACCCGATCGAAAACATCCGCAAACCTGACGGCGTTTCACCTGGCACAACCGCTTGGTTGGCAAATGCACGCGCCTTGCTGGCTGTTGCCCGGCGTGAGTGGATCATCTTTTTACGCTACCCAAGCTGGATCGTGGGGTTGTTGGTTTGGCCGATCATCTTTCCCATGGTGTATATCTTCTCTGCCCGCGCCCTGGCGGGACCGGCGAACGAGAGCCTTGCGCTGTTTACACAAGCATCGGGTACATCCAACCTGATCGGCTATATCGTTGTCGGTGCAATTATCTGGATGTGGCAGAATATCGTTTTGTGGGAAGTGGGTTTTGCGTTGCGGTCTGAACAGATGCGCGGTACCCTGGAAACAAACTGGCTGACACCCACCTGGCGTTTTTCTTTCTTGTTAGGCCCCAGCTTTGTCCAGATCGTATCGATGTTGCTGTTTATCCTGGTGACAGCCGTCGAATTCAAATTCTTTTTCGACTTAGAGTTAATTGGAAACCCTTGGTTGGTGCTTCTGATGATCCTGGTCTGCATGCCGGCGATCTACGGGCTGGGTTTTGCCTTTGCCAGCCTGGTGATCACAGCCAGGGAGGCGCATGCCTTCGTTTACCTGGTTCGAGGGATGGTGATGATCTTTTGCGGCATCACCTATCCCCTGGCGATATTGCCGGGTTGGATGCAGGGGGTATCCCGCTGGTTGCCGCAGACTTACATGATGGATGGCTTGCGCAAGGCTGCCCTGACCCATGCAACTTTGCAGGAGTTGGCACCGGATATTCGGGCGTTGCTCCTGTTTGGCTTTGGTTTGCTTCTGGCAGGGTATATATTATTCAACTGGATGGAACGCCGGGGGCGCAAAACCGGCACCATCGGGCATTATTAGAGGCGTTTTATTATGGCTGCACCAACTCTCCGTTTTCAAGCTAACTGGCACACCTATCTGCAAGCCCTGGCGGCGATTGCCCGCAAGGATTGGATCCATTACTGGCGCTACCCATTGAATGCAGTTTCGGATGTCTTGCATCCGATTGTATGGTTAACCCCCATGTATTTTATGGGTAAGACCTTCAGTGTTAACGGCGAAGCGTTAGGATTTGCCGGGTACAGCGGAACCAGCGATTATATGTCTTTTGTTCTGTTAGGTGCGACATTGGGCAGCTTTGTCGGCGCTGTATTCTGGGGCATGGGATATTCACTCAAACAGGATATGGATGCAGGGGTTCTGGAGGCAAACTGGCTTACCCCCATCCCGCGCCCGCTGCTGCTGGTTGGTAGGACCTTCACCAGCTTGTTAATTACCAGCATTACTTCACTCTCAATGCTGATCATCGCTGCCCTGCTTTTTGGTTTTCGCCCGACAGGCAATGTGGTGGCTGCGCTGCTCACAATTCTTCCCATGTTGATTGGTTTGTACGGGTTCGGTTTTGCATTTGCTTCCCTGGTGTTGGTCGTGCGTGAAGCCAATATGATGGTGGATGTCAGCAATTTCCTGGTGAGCACATTCTCGGGCGAACAGTTCCCGGTGACGGTCCTGCCGCGCTGGCTGCTGCCAATCTCGTTTTCCCTGCCGCTTACATATGGATACGATGCAGTGCGCGGCTGGCTGCTGCACACGCCCACCCTGTTGCCGATGCAGGTGGAGATCGCTTTGCTGCTGGTATTTATGGTTGGGATGATTTTCCTGGGATTGCTTGCTTTTCGCCTTTTAGAGCGGCGTGTGCGCATGCTTGGCAGCCTGGGACAGCACTAACCGGTGCTGCGCTCAAAACGCAAAAGCAAGTACCAAATCGTTTACATTGGTGTGTGTCGGCCCGCTGCGGATCAAATCCCCCAGTGGATCAAAAAAATGATAACTGTCATTGCGCGCCAGAAAGTCGGCCGGCTGCATCCCTTGCGCTTGCGCCCGCAGCTGCGTTTCCCCTGTAGCAACCGCGCCGGCGGCGTCTGTGGGACCATCGCTGCCGTCCGTGCCCAGGCTGATCAACATAGCGCCAGGCAGTCCGGCAATTTCATCCACCGCGCTCAATACCAACTCCTGGTTGCGCCCACCCAATCCACCACCACGTAGGGTGACAGTGGTCTCCCCGGCGGCTACCAGGCAGGCCGGGCGCGAGATGGGTTCACCGTGTTCGCACACCCTGCGCAGCGCAGCGCCAAGCATGGAACCAGCTTCCCTGGCTTCACCTTGTAGTTCGCCGGTCAGCAGCAGGCTGTTGAAACCCTGCCGGCGCGCTTCTGCCAGGGCAGCTTGCGCAGCCAGGGCGTTGCTGCCGGTGATCAACGTATCCACCTGTTCAAAGATCGGATCCCCGGGTTTCGGCGTCTCTGGAATTTCCCTGTGCAGACCACGCTGCAGGATATCCATTACCGCAGGTGGAACCGTCTCCTGGATGTGGTAGTGATGAAGTACTTCGAGAGCCTGTGCAAAAGTGGATGGATCCGGCATACACGGACCGCTGGCAATCAGATCCAGCGGGTCTCCCAATACATCTGAAAGCACCAGGCTGGCAACCCGGGCGGGGAATGCCAATTGAGCCATCTGCCCGCCTTTGAGATGTTCCAGGTGTTTGCGCAGCACGTTAATTTCTTGGATACTGGCTCCGCACCCAAGGAGAACCCGAGTAAGCTCCTGCAAGTCATCCAGACTTAATCCGTGCGCAGGGGAAGCCAATAGCGCGGATGCACCGCCAGAGATCAATACCAGGACCAAATCGCCCCTCTCTGTCTTCTGCAGCAGCTGGCTGATCGCCTGTGCAGCTTGCACGCTGCGCTCATCCGGCAGGGGATGCCCGGCTTGCAGAGTCTGTATATTACCTGGCAGTGTACCTACAAACTTAGAATCCGGCGGGTCTTTGCTCACTGAAATTCCCTGGTGCAAGTGCTTGCTCAGAGTGTCTGCAGCTGCAATGGTCATTGGAAGGGCAGCTTTACCGGCAGCAACCAGCCAGATCCGATCCATCTCAGCCAGGTTGTACTCCTTGTTGCCGATGGTCAGACTTTGCCCAGCCAGGTGCATGCTGCGCCTTACAGCCGCTCCCGGGTCGACTGCAGCCAGGGCGGCCGCCAGGATACTTTTCACGCTTTCCCCGTGCGGCGAGAGCTGCAGGCTGTATGTATTGAAACGTTCTGCAGTGATAGATGTCATAATTTTTTAACAAGAATTACAGCCCAAATCTTTGTGCGATCAGTTCACCGGCAGGATACATTCTTTGACTTCATTTGCCGGGCTGTTGACCAGGGTGGAAACCTCATAAGCGCTCATCATCTCTGCTGGATAGGGCTGCAGCAGCGGTTGCAATGATGCCGGGTTCAATTCCTTTGGATCCAACCAGGTCTGGTAAGCGCTCTCAGGCAAGATCACCGGCATGCGGTCGTGGATATCTTTCAAAAAACTGTTGGGTTGGGTGGTGATGATTGTGCAAGACAGGATGCGTGAAGCATCCGGCGCATTCCAAATCTCCCAAAGTCCTGCCAGCGCAAAGGGCTTGCCATCCTTTAATTGGATATACATTGGGGTTTTACTTTTCTTCCCCTCGGATGCTTTCCATTCGCAAAACCCATCAGCCAGGATCAGGCAGCGCCGCCGGCGAAAAGCATTGCGAAAGGATGGCTTTTCGATTAACGTCTCTGAGCGCGCATTGATCATCCGGCTGCCAATTGCCGGGTCTTTTGCCCAGGAGGGGATTAACCCCCAGACGAAATAATCGAGTGTGTTCTTACCATCATTTGCCACCACCGCAACCGGTTGGCTGGGGGCGATATTATAACGAGGTTCAACCGGACGCGGGATATTCAGCCAGGGAAAGGCCTCGCGCAAATCATTTGGATCAGCTGTCAGGGTAAATCGACCGCACATTGGATCGGCTCCTTCTCAAGGTACGGAACTGTTACTTGCCCAATCTGAGCCAAGAAACACCTCCACATCGATGCTGGCATTGGGGTCGTATTGGACATAGATCTTTCCGGGGCGCACTTTTAACAACTCCACCAGGTACTGCAAGGTATGCGGGCTGCCACTGTGGTCGATGATAGTTGTCGCAGCGTAAGCCTGACCGGCATCCGCGACCTGGAGGATATTGGCGCCCTGGCTAGCCAGGTACTGCTGGGTGCGAGCCAGGATATCAGCCAGCCCTGAACCATTGTACAGGGCAATGCGCGCCTTTTCAGCCTGCATGCGTTCCTGCAAACTCCCGGGTGTCTCCGGGTTGAGCACCCCAGACGAGGCAAACACCTGGTCTCGCACCAGGTTGATTTTATCCGGCAAGGGCACCAGGATACTCAGGTCATCTGGAGAGTTGGCAAAGAGCACGCTATCGGTACCGATGATGCCGCGTTGGATGCCGTCGTCTGGCACATCCTTTGCCAGCATGGCCAGCTGGATGATTTCATCCAAGGAAAGGTTGGTGCGGATACTGGATGCCAGCTGGTTGTAAAGCGTAGGCGCCTTGGAGATGAGTAAAGGCAGCATGTCAAAGCGCAGGATACGCTCGCGGATTGCCATGATCACCTGCTGTTGGCGCGCGGCGCGATCAAAATCACCGCCTTCGGTGTAACGCGCCCGGGCATACGCCAACGCCCATTCGCCAGGGAGAACCTGCCGGCCGGGTTCCAATTTCTTCTTGGTTTTGAAACCGGTGCCCAACAGGTCAACAGTAATTTCCTGAGGTACATCGATGGTGACGCCGCCAATCTCATCAATAAAGCGGATGAAAGCACCAAAATCGACCTGGGCGAAGTAGTTGATCGGCACACCCAGGAATTGCTCAACGGTTTTGATTGCCAGAGCAGGGCCGCCGCCAGGCAGTTGGTAGGCGTCGCCGTTGTAATACGCAGTGTTGATTTTTCCATGCTGAAACCCAGGGATCGGCACCCACAGATCGCGCGGGATTGACAAAATCCCGGCTGTCCTGGTGGTCGGATCCAGAGTTAACAGGATCATGGTATCGCTGCGGGCGGCACTCTCTTTCTCGGCAGCCCAATCCCGGTAATCGACCCCAAGCAGCATCACGGTCACCCGGCTGGCGCCGTCCCAGGGAGTTACCGCCAGGATATCAACCGGCTGTACTGGGATGACGTTTTCTTGCCCGGGCAAAGGCGTGCCTTGTGCATTGGTCAGTGGTGTACCCTGGAGGTTTGGATTAGCTCCACCAGCGCCTGGCCAGGTCAGGGCAAGCTGGCGCAAAGTAATAAACGCCGCTGCAGCAGATAGGATGGCTGCCAGGATCAGGATGGCAATCAAGATCAGCCGTTTGGTTCCAACTTTGTTTGAGAATTTTGCCATGCGCGCGATCATAAGATGTTATCCAGGATGGCAGAGAAATGCTGTGTTAAAGTCGTCACAGCCACTTGCCATAGGGGGGTTGAATGCGGGATGAACCCGGTATCCGAAGGAGTCTGGCTGGGTTGGGGGTTGATCGTCTCCACCGGACTGGGTTGGGTGGGCGTTGGGGTACTGGTTGGTTCCACTGGCAGGGGTTGGGTAGGCACGGGGGTACTGGTCGGCGCCGCCGGTTGGGTTGGGGTGGGTGTATCCAGCCATTGGATCGGGGTTTCTGTCTGGGTGGGGGTGGGTGTATCCAACCAGGGGATGGGGGTCTCCGTCAGGGTGGGTGTAACCGTCACCAGGGGAGTCTCTGTGATTCCAAGGCAGCGCAAGGCTGCATCTTCGGCAGCCTGCTGGACGGCAGCATCCGCTCGAATAGATAGAGCCAGTTCATACTGCACCTGCGCATCACACCAGGCTTCTTTAGCTACCAGGGAATCACCGTATTGAATAAGAGCCATGCGGTAACGCTCCATGGCTGTGTACCCTGAGCCATCTTGCAAATAAGGTGCTGCAGCAGCCACCTGGCTCAGGTAGTAGACAGCCTGATCAGGCATGACCTCCCAAAAGCTGAGGCCGATCATATATAGCCTCGCCCATTCACGGGCGCTGCTGGCATCGATATCCAGCGGGCCAAATTTCTCAGCCAGCGCCAGGTCGTAGCTGCCTCCGCCCAGGTTTCCCTCTTTAATGATTTTGTCATAACCGCGTGACCGCAAGCTGAGGTACATCAGACCATCCACCCTGGCAACCTGGAATGCTGCATCTGCTTTTCTCAGTGCGCTCAGGGTATCCAGCAGCCTGCTCCAATTTCCTTCGGCTGCTAGCGCCAGGGATTGGTCGAACAGCTCCTGCAGTGGGCGTGGATCCTGGGTGGGTGTAGGTGTTGCTTCAACAGGCGGTGTTGGGGTTGCTGTAGCATACAGGATCTCCATCACGCTAACCAGTTTTTCAGTAATGCCAGGAAAACTTGGGTCTTGCGATGCCACAAACTCGAAACGTTGTTTGGCGACTTCGTAGTTTCCGGCTTCCAGGTCTTGCACACCCAAATCGAATTGTTCTGTCAAGCTGAGTGCCATCTGGCTCTGGGATAGGTTATTACGGGCGCTTGTGCCTGAAGCATAACCTGCCCAACCGCCAAGGGCAGCGCTGAGAACAATCACCAGGACAAACACAAGAGCCAGACCCAGGTTGCGCATCCAGCCTGCAGGCAAGCCGGTCTTTTTCTTTGAGCGGGTTGGGGGGCTTTGCTTTTGCGGATTATTTCTGGGGCGTTGGGGTTGCGTTTTTGAAAGATTAGGATTCTGCATATTAGATATGACGTATTTTCCTTGCGATCGGTTCCAATTTCATGTCACCCAAGCGCCTGGTGCAGGAAGAAAAAGAGCGCTCCTGGACGAAGCGCTCTTATCTATTACTCCAGGTCTCAGTCGACCATACTCATCCCGATATCGTACAGATCATCTTCTTCATCCCTGAAATCCGGGAAGGAAGGCGACTCCAGGTAAGACCGGCTCTCTTCTTCTGCAAAGCGCCCGCGTACAAAACCGGTGCCTGCCGGGATCAGCTTGCCGATAATCACATTCTCTTTCAGACCAAAAAGCGGGTCTTCGGTGGATGCGATGGCTGCCCCTGCCAGTACCTTGATGGTGTGCTGGAAGGAAGAAGCTGACAGGAAAGAATCGGTGCTCAAGGAGGCCTTGGTGATGCCAAGCAATATTTCAATAAACCTGGCAGGACGCTTGCCCTGTTCCAACAGCTGTTCGTTGATGCGCTTGATATCCAGCGAATCTACCAGGTCTCCAGGGAGGAAGTTGGTGTCACCCGGGCGGGTGACCTGTACTTTGTTGATCATCTTGCGGATGATGATCTCAAAGTGCTTGTCATTGATATTCTGTCCCTGCGAGCGGTAAACTTTTTGCACTTCGGTCAGCAGATACATCTGGCATGCCTGGTGTCCGTTGATACGCAGGATACGGTGTGGGTTGAGCGAACCTTCAGTGAGCGCCTGACCAGCTTCAACATGCTCACCGTCTTTGACCAACATGCGGGCCGTACTAGGGATTTCGTATTCTACTTCCTGGTGCGTCTCATACGAGACAATCACTTTGGTACTGCCGGATGAACCGTCGCTTGCTGCAACTGTTTCGATGCGCGTGCGGCCGGCATTTTGGGCGACAATGGTCACATCTTCACTCAGGAAGGCAAGGATATCACCCTGGCTAACTTCATCACCGTCTTTGACGGCAACCTTATACTCATCAGGCAGGTTGTATTCATCGCTGATCAATTCACTATGCTCAATGCGCGCCAGCCGCAGGTCACTGTAGCGGTCCGATTGCAGTACACGTACCACACCGCCAATTTCGGAGACAACCGCTTCGCCTTTTGGCATTTTGCGTGCTTCGAAGAGTTCTTCTACACGCGGGAGACCGGTCGTGATATCACCGCCTGCGGCTACACCACCCGTGTGGAAGGTACGCAGGGTCAGCTGGGTGCCGGGTTCGCCGATGGATTGGGCAGCTACGATGCCGACAGCAGAGCCCACTTCAATCATCTTTCCACGCGCCAGGTCCATGCCGTAGCATTTTGCGCAGATGCCGTGCATTAATTCGCAGGTGAGCGGTGAGCGAACACGCACATTATCAACGCCTGCGCTGGTAATCTTGCGCACCAGGTCGTGATCCAGCATATCGTTTCGTTCAGCCAGGATCTCGCCGGTCTTGGGGTCGATCACATTTTCAGCAACCAGGCGTCCAAACAGGCGGGTGCCCATGGACTGCCCGGCGACATCATCTGAGCGGCGGATAACAATGCTTTCGTGGGTATCGCAATCGTCGTCATTGATGATCACATCCTGCGCCACATCCACCAGGCGGCGGGTCAAATAACCGGCGTCCGCAGTACGCAAGGCTGTATCTGCCAAACCTTTCCGAGCACCGTGGGTGGAAATGAAATACTCCAGTGCGTTCAAGCCCTCACGGAAGTTTGAGCGAATGGGCAGGGGGATAATACGTCCAGACGGGTCTGCCATCAAACCGCGCATACCGGCAAGCTGGGAAATTGGCCCGAACCCGCCTTTGGTAGCGCCAGAGATTGCCTGGGCGGAGAGATTGCCGTTGGGGTCCATGGCATTCCGCACTGCTTCAGCTACCAGGTTTGTGGTGCGCTGCCAGATTTCGATCACGCGCTCGTTTTGCTCCTGTTCGGTCAGCAGACCGCGACGGAAGTCACGGGTGATATTCTCAGTTTCTTTCAGCGAGCGGTCAACAATTTCGGTTTTTTCCTTTGGCACGGTGATATCTGACACTGCCAAAGAATAACCAGAGCGTGTGGCATAGGTGAAACCGATGTCTTTGATGGCATCGGCTATATCGGGGGTGTTTGCTTCGCCGCAGATTTCGTAAAGACCAGCGATCAAATCCTTCAACCCGCCTTTATCCAGCATGGTATTTACAAATTGGGCGCTGGCAGGCAAAACCCGGTTGAATAAGACACGTCCCGTTGTGGTGTCAAGGATACGCTCTTCAGCCTTTTTCAGGCGGTTATTATCTTTGTCATACCAGGTCAATGTGCGCAGGCGGATATTGGCATGAATATCCACCACGCCCAGGTTGTAGGCTAATTCAACCTCATCCATATCTGCGAAGATGTGACCATCGCCTTTGTGTTTCAAGTTATCTGCCTTGGTCAAGTAGTACACGCCCAGCACCATGTCCTTCCCTGGGCTAATGATCGGCTCGCCGTCTGCCGGTTTGAGCAGGTTGCGTGAGGAGAGCATCAACTGGCGGGCTTCTGTAACCGCTTTTTGTGCCAGAGGGATGTGCACTGCCATCTGGTCGCCGTCGAAGTCGGCGTTGAAGGCAGTGGTTACCAGCGGATGGAGCTGGATGGCACTGCCTTCGATCAGGACTGGTTCAAAAGCCTGGATACCCAGGCGGTGCAGGGTAGGCGCACGGTTGAGCAAAACCGGGCGTTCCTTGATCACTTCTTCCAGTACTTCCCAGACCTCTGGGCGGTTACGCTCGATAAAGCGCTTGGCGCCTTTAACATTGGCGGCATAATTGTGCGAAACCAGGCGCGAGATCACAAAAGGACGGAATAGCTCCAAAGCCATGTTCTTTGGCAGACCGCACTGGTAGAGCTTCAGCTTTGGTCCAACCACGATAACCGAACGTCCGGAATAATCCACGCGTTTTCCCAACAAGTTACGGCGGAAACGGCCTTTTTTACCTTTGAGCATATCGCTCAAGGATTTGAGCTCGCGACGGCCGCGGCGTGAAAGCGCTTTGCCGCGTTGGGCATTGTCAATGAGTGAGTCAACTGCTTCCTGCAACATACGTTTTTCGTTGCGCACGATAACATCCGGCGCACCCAGTTCCAACAGGCGTTTAAGGCGGTTGTTGCGGTTAATCACACGCCGGTACAGGTCATTCAAGTCAGATGTGGCAAACCTGCCGCCGTCAAGCTGTACCATCGGGCGCAAATCGGGTGGGATGACCGGTAGAACGGTCATAATCATCCATTCGGGGCGGTTGCCGGAACGGCGGAATGCCTCGACGACTTTCAGCCGTTTGGTGGCTTTCTTCCTTTTTTGTTTGCTGCGGGAAGTCCGGACCTCGTGCCAGAGTTCTTCTGCCAATTTATCCAGGTCCAGCCGGCGCAGAATGTCATAAAATGCCTCGGCGCCCATATCTGCACGGAACACCTGTCCCCAGCGAGATTTGAGCTCGCGATAGCGCGTTTCGCCCATAAAGGTTAGCGGGCGAAGCTCAAGCAGTTCATCACGCAGACGGGCGTTTTCATCCCTCACGATAGTCGCTGAATCATCTAACTGGTTGCGTAAATCTTCCATCGCCAGTTCGGCTTCGGCACGCACGCTTTCCTTTTCACGCTGAAGCTGTTCCTGTTCGCTCTGCTTTTGCCCTTTGAGCTCTTTTTCCATCAGTTCCAGGCGTTCTTTGACCACGGTTTGAACGCTGCTGATGTGCTGTGTGGCAACCGTTTCGCCGCTTTCGACAATGACGATTTCGGTGTCGGGGAAATGGACAACTGTGCGGGCAGGTTTTCCCATCTGCTCGCGCAGGCTGTTCTCCAGGCGCTGGCCTGCTTGCATTATTGGGTCTAGCTGCTCGGCGATTTTTTCATCGTAGCGCAGATCAACTGCGGTAAGGTTTTGAGTCAGTTCTGCCAGATGGCGGTCGCGACCGGCTTTGATTTCAGCGATACGGGCGTTGATCTTCGAAGCCTGTTCACGCTCTGTGACGGTGATTTTTTCTTCCAGACGTTTCAGGGCTTTTTGACGGGCTTCTTCATCTACAAAAGTAACCACATATTGGGCGAAATACAATACCCGATCCAGATTGCGGCGCGAAATATCCAACAGCAACCCCAGGTAAGATGGGATCCGGCGGGTGTACCAGACATGTGCTACCGGGGCTGATAACTCAATATGCCCCATGCGTTCGCGCCTGACCTGAGAGCGGGTAACTTCTACACCGCATTTGTCACAGGTGATGCCTTTGTAGCGGATATTTTTATATTTTCCACAATAGCACTGCCAGTCGCGGGTGGGGCCAAAAATCGCTTCACAAAACAGACCGTCCTTCTCTGGCCGGAGCCTGCGGTAGTTGATGGTCTCTGGTTTGAGCACTTCACCATACGACCAACTGCGGATGGTTTCGGGTGAAGCCAGGCTGATACGAAGTGCGGTTAATCCTTTGGTTTCCACTAATCCATTGCCTCCTCGAGCGCTAGATAATGCTGCTGAAGATACCTTCATAAGTTTTTCTCCCCGAGTTTGCTGCCGCTCGCGAAGTTAATCCTTCGCTGGCAGTCCAACCACGCGAAAGCATCCATCGATGGACCATGCGTGAACAGGTTATTATTGGGGAGCGATATTGAGTAGATTTTTTCAGACACACAAAGGTAAGCGCGTGGAATTTCCAACCAAACGCTTACCGGAGATTTCTCCATACAAATGGATATATTCGATATACATACCAGACTGTATATTATACTAAATTATAATTAGTTTGGTCAAGTGGAAAACTTCGTATTAGGAAACCTTAAGCTGGCAATTTGCCAGCGGATTGCTGAAAAGCGCATCAATCCGTCTCGTGGACGATGTTGGATTGGCGTAACGGAATGGAAATGTAAAAAATACTGCCCTTCCCTAACTGGCTTTCAGCCCACACACGCCCATAATGTTTCTCTGCGATCGATTTGACAATAGCCAGCCCAAGCCCGGTACCCCGTTGGTCTTTTCCCGTCTGCTGTGCCCCACGATAGAAGCGCTCAAATAACCTTGGCAAATCCATAGGAGAGATGCCTGCACCGTTATCTTCCACCTCGAAGAGCATATCTGATTTCTGAAGATCAGCACGCAACTGGACTTTTCCATCAATCCGTGTGAATTTAATCGAGTTTTCAACCAGGTTTTGCAAGGCTTGTTGTAAAAGCGCACGGTCGGCTTCAATCAAGGGTAAGGAAAGCGCAGGGAGTTCGACGATCAGTTGGATGCGTTTCTGTGCGGCTTGCATCTTCAGTTGCTCAACCACTTTGTCGAGGATATCAGAAACAGCCACCAATTCTAATTGCAGACCGACCCCAGCGTCAATCCTCCCCAGGTCCAACAGATTGTTCACCAGGTGTGTCATGTCTTGAACCGCAGAGACAATTTTCTTGACATACTCTGTTTGCTGTTCGTTCAGGTGTCCCAGCCCATCCAACATGGTTGCATACCCGCGCATCAAGGTCAGCGGCGAGCGTAAATCATGGCTGACCGTGGCCACGAAATCTGTTTTGAGCGAGTCTAATTGTTTAAAATGGGTAATGTCGCGCAGCACACAAACCCGCCCCATGCGCTGTCCTTCTGCCAGGACTGCGGTTGCAGAAGCAAGGAATACACGCTGATCCGGCAGGGTAATCTCTTTCGACTGCCGGTCGGTTGAAGGGGATTGTAAAAGCTCGATCAGGTCACCTTGTTGGATAGCCTTGTTTATGGGAAGCCCGGTGCTGTTTTCTATATTCATCCCCAGCACCTGCCAGGCTGCAGGGTTGCTGAGCAGGAGATGATCGAGCTGGTCTATCACCAGAATTGGATCAGGAGAAGAAGCAAGGATCGCCGCCAGGCGCTGGCGTCCAATTTCAGCATTTAAGAACAGCCGTGCGTTCGCGGTTGCCAGGGATGCATGGCTGGCGAGCGTCATCATAAAACGGACTTCTTCTTCGGAGAAGATGTGAGGCTGCTCATATCCGGTCCACAAAGCGCCAAAGTACTTATTCTCATGCTGCAAGGGGACAGCAAGGATGGAAGCAGGGTGGGGTTTTCCTGCATCAAAGTTGATTAAGCGCGGCCGGTTAATATTCGATAACACCAGCCGGTTCAATTGGCGGGTCTGGTTGAGGATTTGCGCGTCCAACTCTTGATAGGAACCCATCGCCGGACCGTAGCTGTAACGGATTGCCTCACTTCCGCTGCCTTCGATATCTGGGACGACATCTGGCATTAATACAATGCGGGATAAATTGGCCCCAGTCACCAATGCGGCCTCCAGTATAGGCTGGATGGCTTCGGATATCTCCAGGCTGGAGGCTACACCCTGGCTTACGCTGAGCAAGCGATTTAGTTCATCCAGGCGCGTTTTGAGACTGAGGCGCATCTTCTCAAAGGACTGGCGTAACACGCCTACTTCATCCTGGCTATCCACCACCAGCGGCTGGTCCAAATTGCCAAGCGCAATCTTGCCGGCTTGCTCAGCCAGGTTCTGCAAGGAGGAGGTCACTCTCCCTAAGGCCAGGCGGGTGATCAGGATGCTTATTCCTACCAGGAGCACAATCACCAGTAGTAGAGGGCCGGCAATTTCCAGGGCAATTAGCTGCGAACGTGATGCTGGAACAATCAAGGCTATCTTCCAAGAGTGGCCTTCGATAGGTTGAAAATAAATGTATTGGCGCGTCCCATCCGGGGCGATGGTATCGGAAAAGCTGCCCTCTTCGGAAATTGGTCCCCGGTAAACCGCCATCAGTTGCGAAGTCTCGGGAGAAATGATGATGCGGTTATATTCATCTAGTAACAGGCTTTCGCCGTCATCGCCTTCCAGTGTCTTAAACGATGAGATGATTGACTTGCTGATTGGATTTTCTTCCAGGTTTGAGCGGCCAATAAGAACCCGCTTTTCAAACCCTGGAATATCAAGCAGTTTAACAAAAACTACCTGTGCAGTTGTACCGTTCGCACCAGGCTCTATTGTAGAAACATGCGTGGATGGATCACCATTAAATGCCAGCTGGATGCCAATTTTCTCGCTCCCCGTGATCGCCGGCTGCAGCGGCAGGGAAGCAGGGTAGTGCGCAACCACAGAGCCTTTTTCATCGATAATGATCAGGTGTGAGAAATAGGGCAGGGTTTTGATATCCTCAGCCAAAGCTTTTTGTACAACATGCGGGTAGTTTGAAACCAACCTGCTGTCCTCTGCCATTTGATTGATCAATTGGTGGCCAGAAGTAATCAGCAAGGGGATTTGGTCCGCAGCAACCTGTGCCGTATTCTCCAAGTTGTTTTTGACCATCTCCCTGGCTGTGCGGCCCGCCTGGTACCAGGCAGCAGCCATCAAGGACAGGATCATTACCAAAGCCAGCGGAGACATATAAAGGAGAAAACGTGTCTGCAGGCTCTTCTCTGCAGGCGAAGGCAGTAAATGTTCTTCTTTGACCCAGGAATTGGGCAGGGCAATCCTTAACCCCTCACCGATTAATGCGGCGATCGCTAATTCGATAAAGCGCGCCAGGGTGAAACCTGGCAGTGTGGAAAGTGCGTAATCAAAGCGTTGTACAAGTGCGCCGGGGATGGTCAGAGGCGTTATCAGCAAGTACAGCATGGAGGAAAGAGCGGCAATAGGGATCAGCAGGAAAAGCGGGTGCCGCAGGAACTGAAAAACCCTGGTGCGGTATACCTGGCGCAGGGAGATACCGAGCATTAAAGATAAAAAGGCAACTTCAATTAACGTAAAGAAGCTGTGCGTGAAAAACAGGGCGCGGATTAACCCGGCAACCAGGCCAAGTGCAAATGCGGCAACCGGACCGAGCATGCCCGCAGATAAAAACAGCGGTACGGCTGAAAAGAACATAATGACCGGTTGAAGGATGGTTTCAGCGCGATAGGGTGGGGGCAAGGCTTTGCCAGCGGGTAATCGCAAACCAAGGAAGAGATTGGTTATGATGGTAAGGGCTAGAAAACTCCCCAACAGCAGCCAATCGTTCCTTCCCAATGGTCTATTCAGGTCTTTTGTTTTCCAGAGGATGGTACCAGAAAAAGCAACCAGGGCAATCAAGCCTGCCCAGGCATAAAAATCCTGGACGGGATCGATGTACATGTTTATGGAGAAGAGTGACAGGATGGCTTGCATGAATTATTCCAATGTTATCAGTTTACCACTCAATTATCATTTTATTGTAAAAAGCGCAAAAAAAACTGCTATCTTCTCGGTTGTTGGTGATTTGGTTTTTTGCTATGTTGGCATTTTCTTTTTTGGGATACCCATACTCATGCATTTTTCCTGGCAGATTGTTGATACACACCCTGGTATTGTTCTGGTAGGAGTGAAGCAAGTGTATGCATTATTTTTTCTGTCCCAGCCTCTATCGTCATTCGCCAATCTGGATAAATATCGATTTGGAACGGCGTACCGATTGTAACCGTGATATGGGTTTTGCGCAGGTGCAATATGTTTTCTTTTAGTCGCCAATTTTGAGTGTTGGTCAGAGCAACAGGCACAATGTCGATACCGGTTTTGTATGCCAGGTAAGCAGCTCCAAATGTACCTTCTTCAAGCCCGCCTGTAATACTTTCACGACCTTCGGGAGCAATCACCACCAACCGGCCTTGTCTTAAACCCTGCATGGCACTCGATAAGGCACGCCGGTCTGGTTGACCCCGGTGAACCCAGATCATACCATAAGCCCTCATCAACCACCCTAATATCGGGTAATCGTACAATTCGGATTTTGCCAGGAATTCCAGTGGGCGCGGGGATAGGGCAATTGCCACCACCCCATCTGCATCCCCCAGATGGTTTATAACAAAGAGCGCTGGTCCTTGCCTGGGGAAATTTTCCTCACCTGAAATGATAGGTATATATAATATGGAAACGAGCAACTTTGTCAGGGTGCGGAAAAATTTGCGTGCGAAC
>CAZTMX010000005.1:0-42850 GCA_964614855.1 uncultured Anaerolineaceae bacterium
TGAAAAAGCCGATGTCTGGACAGTGCTGGATATCCCCGGTACTCGCCTGAACGATACCCAGATGTGGGATGCAGTGGCCAGCGGTAAGTACCAGGCCGGCAAGGGCGATATCCGCGATATCAATATCCAGATGATTTATCATGGCGGTGGCGCCAACCTTCAAACCCGGGATGGTATGACGCGCGGCATCGAGGCGCACCGGAAAGTGGAATTTGTGGTTTCGCACTCGCAAATCCTTACTACAAACAGTCGCTATGCTGATATTGTTCTACCGGTTACAACCGAATGGGAAAAATTTGGCAACGTAAACAGCGCTAACCGCGAGATCGGCTTTATCTGGTCGCAGCAGATCACGGAGCCGCTTTATGAAGCCAAGGATGATATCTGGATTGCCGCCGAAATCGGTAAGCGGCTGGGGCTGGATCCGGCAGTGATAGATCCACTGCCAAAGAAACAGCAAGTATTCAACCAGCTGGCTGGTGCAAAGGTCATGAAGGGTGATGTTCCTTATTCAAAGTCGGAATACGAACCCTTGCTGACCATCACCGCCGATGATATCGCTGCCTGGGGTGTCGAAGGCGAGCCGCAGACAGGCCGCATCTCGCTGAGCGAGCTGCAGGAAAAGGGTTATTACCAGATCCCGCGCAAACCGGGCGACAATTATGAATATGTGGCTCTGATGGATTTCCGTAATGACCCCGAAGCCAATCCTTTGAATACGGTTTCTGGCAAGATCCAGATCCACAACCAACTTGCAGCCGATATTATTGATGAGCGCGGTTGGTCGACGATCAAACCTTATCCTGCATACAACCCTGCGCAGGAGGGCTATGAGGCCACATTCTCCGATTGGGAGAACAAGGTCAAAGGTGAATTCCCGCTGCAGTGCTTCAATATCCACTACTACCGGCGCTCGCACTCGGTTTTTGACAACATCCCTCAATTACGCCGGGCTTTCCCGCAGGAATTCTATATGAACCCACTGGATGCAGAAGAGCGCGGTATCAAACACGGTGATGTCGTTTTGATCCGCAGCAAACATGGGCAGGCAATCCGCCCCGTGTGCGTCACCGAACGTATCATGCCGGGTGTGGTCACTTTGCCGCATGGTTCCTGGGTAGAGATGGATGATGAAAGCGGTATCGACAAAGCCGGTGCAGATAATATCCTGTGTGGGCCTGTTTCTACAGGCCAGGGTGTGTCTGGCTGGAACAGTCATATCGTCCAGGTTGAGAAATATACCGGGCCAATTGAGCTTGCTCCAGACTATAAGTGGCCCTATCGTTTGCCCCTGAAGGAGGCGTAGGAAATGGCAAATCAATTAGCCTTCTACTTTGATGCTAGTAAATGTGTGGCTTGTAAAGCCTGCCAGGTGGCGTGCCAGGATAAGAATGGCCTGCCTACCCCCAGCCGTTGGCGCCGGGTTCTGATGTATTCGGGCGGTGACTGGACTCCACATCCGGAGACTCCATCGATAAAAGTGCCGAACATCTTCTCCTATGCCATTTCAACCGCTTGTATGCACTGCCAGCGACCACTGTGTATGGAAGTTTGCCCTGCAGCAGCTATTTTCAAGCGCGATGATGGCGTGGTGTTGATCGATGAAAGCAAATGCATCGGCTGCCGTTACTGTGAATGGGCATGTCCTTACGGCGCACCGGTCTTCAACGAAGATGCCGGTGTCATGACAAAATGCACTTTCTGTGAAGATTTACTCGCAGAAGGCGGGCGCCCAGCATGCGTGGATGCCTGTATCATGCGCTGCCTGGACTTTGGGGAGTTAAGTGAACTTCAGGCAAAATATGGCTCATTGGATGCCATTGAACCATGGCCAGAAGCCAACGTTACTTACCCATCCATGGTGGTTACACCGCATAAGCACTCTCAAATGAGTGGCAAAGGGACAGGCAGGATCACCAACCTGCCAGAGGAGCTGTAATATGAATGTCCGTGAATGGGCGCTCGTCTTATTTACCATCCTGGCGCAAATGGCGGTTGGTTCCTTCCTTGTTTTGGGCTGCGTGCATTTCTTTGCCGCACGCAAAGCTGGCTTGAAAGAAGCTGACCGCATGAGCGACCGGACTCTATTCGCCATTGGTGCAGTATTGATCCTGGCGATGCTGGCTTCGCTTTTCCACCTGGGTAACCCGGCTAATGCATACCGGGCGGTTTCCAATCTGGGCATGTCCTGGCTCAGCCGAGAAATTCTCGCGGTTGTGTTGTGCCTGGCGTTGGGCGGTGTTTTCCTCATCATGCAGTGGAAGAAAATCTCCACTTTCTCAGTGCGCAATGGTATTGCCTGGGCTGCGGCGATTTGCGGTATCTTCCTGGTTTACAGCATGGCGAACCTGTACATGATCGACACACAACCCACGTGGAATTCTTTCACCACGCCCATCAGTTTTGCTGTTACCACGCTCCTGTTGGGTTTGTTGGCCGTCGGTGCATCACTGGTTGCCAACTATGCCTACAATCTCAAAAAAGCCGAAGATTGCGCTGAAGCGCAATGTGACCTGCTGCGCTCAACCATCCGCTGGATAGCTATTGCTGCCATCGTCTTGTTGGGCGTTGAGTTTGTAATCATCCCCCTGTATATGGGCGGGCTAGCTGGAAAAGGTGGCGTGGCTATCAATAGCTTGAATATGCTGGTAGGAGAATTCTCGTTGCTTCTGGTTTTACGCCTGGTCCTGGCTTTCCTGGGCGCTGGAGTTTTCGCAGTTTTTCTGTACCAGTTTGCAACCAGCCCTGGTCGTGAAAAGGCTATGGGCACCCTGATATATGGTGCTTTTGCCCTGGTGCTTGTGGCTGAAATCATCGGTCGGTACCTGTTTTACGCCACACAAGGCCAGATAGGCATCTAGTGTTTCCACACCAGCTTTACCAGTTATAGAAACATGTTGGGCGGAAGACTAGATAGTTTCGAAAAAAAGTAATCTATCTCTAAACCATGAGGGGCGCCGACCGGCGCCCCTCATAGATGGTGAAAATGATGGCTCGAAATGTTTGGATCTTTCTGGTTGTATTCATTGCCCTGCTAAGTCTTTCCCTTTCACTGGATTATTCCACCCAGGCCCAGGGGTTGCCCTCGCCTACGCCAACTAGCATAAAAAGGGCAGCATCTCCTGCTGAATTGGCTGAGGCGCAAGCAGCCTGGAGCCAATCCAAACATGCTGAGACATATGACGAAGGGATGGGGGCCAATACGACCTGCGCGCGCTGTAAATCGCCATTCAACTACGATCCCACACAGGATCTTGCTGCCCAAGAAGCTTTAGATTGCAATTCCTGCAAACGCATCCCTGGACAGGCACGTCCGGAACTGGATCAAGGAGTGCAGGTAGCCCAGGCGGATTGGAGAAATGTTTCCTGTGAAGTTTGCCATATCCCCGTGGGAGATACATATGATGTAGGTATCTCATTTTGGAACCAGGCTATAGGCGCATATGAGGCTGTGGAAACACCGAGCGAATTATGTGCGCATTGTCACGAAGGCCAACACGGTTTTAAAGTGGTGGAGGAACAACTGGCGTCCAAGGTGCACAAAAACCTGGGTTGCACCGATTGCCACGGCAAACATGGTGAACCGTCTGCCTGTACAGATTGTCATGACCCTACCGCGGGCCCTGGAGCTTTAGAGCATGCCCGTCATGAAACAACTAACTGTACTGCCTGCCACGATGCCGGCGGGTTAAGTGTTTGGGTTGAAGAAGACCCGGACTCCAAGCATTACCAGCAATATATCACCCGGCGCTTTGCGCATGCCCTGACCTCCTGGCCATCGCATGACCTCTCCCGCCAGGTGGATTGTAAACGCTGCCACCATCCCGGCAGCAGCGCCAGCACCGAACGCGCCTCTGTGGCCGCGGACATACCCTGCGATGCCTGCCACGAACATGATGAAGGCGCGGTACTGTTATGGTGTACCTACTTTGAACGCAATCCTGACCCCAAGCTCCCCCTGGCTACACCGGAAGCACAACCATGATGCTTATGTATCTAAATAAACTCTCTATATCCTGGGTGGTTCTTTTGGCCAGCCTGTTCTTGCCGGCTTGTCAGCAGAGTAATCCGATTGCTCAGCCAACACCTGTTGCTACACCCAGCGCCATTCCTGCCACACCTACCCTGCCTGCAGAACAGGCTGCGGCTTATTCTGCCTGGTCCGGCAGCCCGCATTCGAATACCTATGACCTTGAAAAAGGTCCGAATACCTTTTGTGCTCGCTGTCATGCGCCGGCAAATTGGGATTACCAGGCAAAGGCGGACCCTCCACCAAATTGTGTCTCGTGTAAATTTCCGCATGAGGATAAACCTCGCATTGCAGTCAGCAATCCATTGGTGCCCGAAGAAGAGTGGAAAGATATTGGCTGCGAAGTCTGCCATCGCATGAATGGGAAAATTGCTTCCCCTGAGATGGCCTGGCTGGATAACGCCACCGGTTACTACGAGACGATCACCGATCCGGATGTGTTGTGTGAAAAATGCCATATCACCGCCGGCGCTATCCAGCGCGGGATTAGCGTGGGAGAACATGCTCATAAAGACTATCGTTGTGTCCAGTGTCATGAGCCACATTCCACCACAGCCAGTTGTGTCAGCAGCGGCTGCCACGAAGATGTACTGGCAGCCAGCTTGTTGCCCTCAGTGGAGCATGCAAACCTGATCGAGAATGCCCAATGTGAAGAATGTCACCCCAACGGCATGCAGCTTCACGATATGGAAACACAGCGCAGTGGAAACACAGATTGTCTTAACTGCCATATCGAAATGGATAATGTGGCCCCCGACCAGACTGCCCCGGCGTACCATTCAAAAAGGCATGCAGCCGTCGATTGTGTCGCCTGCCATGACGCTTCGGGGATGGAAGTGATGCAGGCTGAAAATAGTGCTGTTTTGACTACTTTTCGAACGATAAAGTCTCCCTCTGGCGTTTCTACCGCAGCTTTTGTTTCGCATGATATCCAAACCGCAGTAGATTGCCAGCGCTGCCACTATGCAGGCAATAGTTTTAACTTGCCGGAAGTGGTTAATCCTTGAATGGGCAGCGCATGAAACAATACGGGCGATTACCCTGGTTTAAGAAGACGGGTTGGCTAGTCCTGGCTTTTCTGTTGTGGGTAGTTTGTTGTTTTCCCTGGAGCGGCTCAGCTGCTGCTCAAGAGCCGTTTGGCCAGCTGAGAATCCAAATTGCCCGTCCTAGTGAAGGCGAAACTTTTTATTCAGGTGAGAGCAGCCTGGTGTACAGCATGTTTGTCAAAGGGTATGTCAGCCTGGCAGATCCCATGCCTGCGGATGATCTTTCACAAACTACAGTGCGTTTGCAGGTATGGCAGAATGGCAGCCTGGTGGAAGAAATCTCCTCGCGGGCAGGCAAAGATGGGCGGTTTTCATTTTCATTGACGGTGAATTCCGAAAATTCTGAAGAATTATTTCCTCCTACGCTAGAGCCGGCTTGCATTGTTTGTCATTTTGTCTCCAACAACCATTTACCGGCAGGAGAAGTGCTGCTGAAAGTAATCGCCAGTTTGCCCGATGGCAGACAGGCAAGCGATGAACGGCTGATATATTCCGATCGATCTGAGAAAAAGGAAATTCTGGTACGCTTGGTTTTGGCGGGTGAGCCTGAAAAAGTTGTTCCAGGTGTCATTGTACAGGCTGCCACC
Organism: uncultured Anaerolineaceae bacterium; assembly: GCA_964614855.1. Lineage (GTDB taxonomy): Bacteria > Chloroflexota > Anaerolineae > Anaerolineales > UBA4823 > CAWJHE01. Next base: position 5,664 of record CAZTMX010000005.1, read on the forward strand.
CGCTTGTACGACTGGCGAGGGCGTACCTTCCTGGCGAAAAGCGGTGAAGATGGCGTTGCGCATTTGAAGCTCGAAAGTCTCAACGAAGCTCCGACCCATTATCTAATTCGTGTCAACCCAGTGATAGTAGATGGGGTACGCTACACCAGCACTTCGGTGGCAGAAATCGCGTTGGAACATGGTGCTGCTGGCCCCGCGATGATCACCCTGGAGCTAACGGCCGAATTTGGTGACTTGACCGGAAGGGTTAATCCATCGAGCAGTATGCAATCTACAAATAATTTCGCAAGGTTAATCCACTTGCCGGATGGGCAATTTATTGATACAAACCTTGATGCGCAGGGAGAGTTTCAATTTTCTGATGTGCCGCTTAGCAAATACCTGGTACTGGCAGGAGCATCTGGTCAAGCATGGAAGGGTGTCCCGGTGCAAGAATCACTGGCTTTCGCCAACCTGGCAGAAGATTTGCACCAGTCGGTTGATCTTTCAATACCAGCCTATTCAGAGCATATTTTGCAAGGCAGGGTGGTTTCAGGTGAGGATAGCGTGCCTTTTGCCTGGATTCGTGCAGAAAAGGCAGGTTTATCCCAGGCAGTGGATGCGCAGACTGGAGAATTTGCCTTCCATGGCTTGCCGCAGGATACAGAAACGCTGCTAGTTTCCGCGCCGGGCTACTATAGCCAGGTAGTTGCTGTTCAACCCGGTAAGGCGGGCGAGGTGCTTGAACCAGTGATGCTCAAGGAACAAGATCAGACACAAAAAATAGCCTGGGGCAGCGGCGCCATCATCATCCCACCGGAAAGCCTGGTGGAGCGCGGAGCGAACCTGGTGCTGCGGAGCGGCTGGCTGTTTGGCAAAGGCGACGGCGGGCAGGCGATTTTGCTGCGTGCAGGTGAATACACCATCGATTTGAAAGAAGGGCGTTTTGCATTAGAATATTTACCCAATGAAAGCGCCTGGTTTATGTTATTTGAAGGGCAGGCGCAAATCGGGCACGCAGATGGCGGAGCGCCCGTTCAGTTGACCGGCGGGCAGATGATAAACCTGCAGATGGAAGAGGCTTTTGTCCCGGTAGCATACGATTGGCCGATACTGGCAGTCTTGCGTGGCCTACACCAGCGAGACTTTCCGCCAACTTGGGAGCCCACCGTGAGCGCACGTATCCGCGATGCTGCAGCCCGCCTGGGGGTCGGCGCTGCGCAAGGGCTTACTTACATCTCCTACCTGGTTGCCCTGGGAGTTCTCTTGGCTGCGCCGGTTTATTATTTTGTGGACCGTTCCAGAAATCGCAAAAAGGTAAACCCAGTCGAAATTTCAAACATTGACGAGGTAAAATGATAAACGAGGTGACTACACTATGATTAACGAATCTACCGACTGGGGGACCTTCTTGGTCTACGAAAAAATTGTTGTCGGTCTGTTGGGGAAACTTTGGTTTGAATATCCGGAACATCTATTTGTCGAAAACCTGGCTATTGAAAGGGTTTTTGAAGAGATGCCCTTTGCCGGAGAGCATCCGGATGTGCAGGTGGGTTTAAGCCTCTTGCAGCAGTGGACGGAAAGAAACCAGGCTGGTTTATCGGAAAGCGAGTTCGACGCTATCCGCTCGGATTACACACGTCTGTTTATTGGCCCGGGCAAAGTGCTGGCGCCGCCGTGGGAATCAGTATATTTCAACGATACCCGCACCATTTTTGATGAGCGTACACTCCAGGTACGGGACACTTACAGGCGCTTTGGTCTGGAACCGGTGCGTGTGCACCAGGAACCTGATGACCATGTGGGTTTAGAGATGGCTTTCCTGGCTCACCTGGCAGGTGAGGCGCTAAAGGGACTAGAAGCCGGAGATGAGGCTGAATTGGAACGCCTGCTTGCAGCCCAAAAGGAATTTGCTTCCCAGCATCTGTTTGGCTGGTTTGGGAGTTGGTATAAGCTAGTTGAAGAAAAGGCACGCAGTGATTTTTACCGCGGCCTGGCTTTGCTTTCGAAGGGTGTGCTGCAAGAGGTGTCAGAAATATTAGGGCTTTGATGGATTAACATTTTATGGGTATTCTTTCAACGGCCGATTGGTTGGCCTCCATCGACCGCTCGTCGATTGTCTTTAATTCGGAAACCTGCCTGCATTCTCACAGCACAAATGCCGGCTGCCAGGCTTGTTATGAGATTTGCCCGGCGGCTGCCATCCAGCCCAGCAAACCGCCACATTTTGATGCCGCGCTCTGCCAAACCTGCCTGGCCTGTTTGCCGGTTTGTCCTACTGGCGCCTACGGCGCCGACGATGCGGTGCAGGATTTGCTGCTCTGCGCCACACGCCTGGATAGCAAAGAAATAGAGCTGCTATGTACTTTACACCCCGCGCCAGAAATGGGTGTTTCGTTTGCATCCGAAGCAATCCAGGTGCGCGGCTGTCTGGCAGGGCTGGGCGCCGGAGCATACATGGGCCTGGCTGCCCTGGGGGTAACGGGGATTGTGGTGCGAGCGGACGCCTGTAGCGAATGCCCGTGGGGGATGTTAGAGCAAAAGATAGCCGCCCAGGTGGAAGCTTGTGCAGACATGCTTTCCGCTTTCACACCGGATGTAACCATCCAATTTTTAGCGAACCCGGCGCTGCAGTCAAGCTGCAAACGCCCGTTGTGGAAGGCGGAGAACCCGCCCCTTTCACGCAGGGATTTGTTTCGCATGGCTGCGCAGCGCAGCCAGATGGTTGCCGCACGCGCGCTTAACGCCAACCAGCCCGAGCAGGCTGGACCACACCTCGGGCGCGACCGCCGCCGGATTAACGAGGCGGTCAACCGTATTGCTTCGCTAGAGAAAAAGCAGCCGCTGGATTTGGGTGTGCTTGATTACGCCAACCTGGATGTATCTGCGGCCTGTACGGCTTGCGGCGTGTGTGGGCGTGCATGTCCCACCGGCGCCCTGTCTTTTAACGAGATGTTGGGTGCACGACGCTTTGTGCTCAGCTTTGAGGCGCGCAAGTGTATTGGCTGTGATCTTTGTGCTCAAGTGTGCGCCCCTATGGCGATTACCGTGGATCATCATCCGGATTACTCGCTGATTTTTTCAGAAAACCCTGTGCAAACCCTGCGCCAGGGTGAATTGATTTTCTGTGAACGCTGTAACACGATGTTCACCAGCGAGCAAGCGGGTGAAAAACTATGCCCCCTCTGCCGAGTGCGCCGGGAGAGCCCATTTGGCGTCCAGTTGCCCGAATCGATGAAACATATCCAGGACTTAATCGAGAAACGAAAACATTCATGATACTTCCCATAAACTCCAACACAGTTGGGCAGATTTCTAACCCCGACTTTAGAAAGTATGCCGAAAACTATATCCAAATCTATGCCGATTTTATGAACCAGATCAGCCAGCTTGGCCTGGAAATTGACACGACGGAAACGGCTGAAGATGTACAGAAGAGCCTGGCGCACCTTTCACAAAAAGGTGCGGAAATTCGCAATGACAAGAAGAGTGTTGTCCTGAACAACATTTCGCCCTCCTGCCTGGCTTGCCGCACCGGGATCGACAGCTCAACCTTCTTTGTATCTCTGCGCTGCCATCGAGATTGTTATTACTGTTTCAACCCGAACCAGGAAGATTATGCATATTTTCTCGATCATACTCGCCGCCCGGATGAAGAGCTGGAGCAGCTTGCCGCTAACGGGCAGCAATTAGAGCATATCGCCCTCACCGGGGGCGAGCCGTTATTGTTTAAAGAGCAAACGATTCGTTTCTTCCAAACAGCACGCCAGCTTTTTCCGCAATCTCACACCCGTTTGTATACTTCCGGTGATCACCTCGATTTGCCGACCCTGCAAGCGCTGCAGGCAGCAGGACTGGATGAAATTCGCCTAAGCATCCGAATGCATGATCTGGAAAAAGGCCAACGCCATACATTTAAACAGTTGGAATCGTGCATGGGTTATATTCCAGCGGTGATGGTTGAGATGCCAATTCTTCCAGAGTCTCTTGATATCATGAAGGATGTTTTGCTGGAGTTGGAACGGATTGGGATTTTTGGCATCAATTTGCTTGAATTCTGTTTCCCCGTGACCAACGCCGAAGAGTTTCAACGAAGAGGTTTCAAAATCAAAACGCATCCTTTTCGAGTGCTGTACAATTATTGGTATGCCGGTGGGCTGCCGATTGCCGGCAGCGAGCGTGTCTGCCTGGATTTGATTGATTTTGCCCAGGAACAAGGTTTCAAAATGGGTGTGCATTATTGCTCTCTGGAGAATAAGCACACTGGTCAAATCTATCAACAAAATGCGAATAAGAGATTACCCAAAACCGCGTATTTTTCCAGTAAGGACTTCTTTATCAAAACTGCCAAGGTTTTTGGCTCAGATATTCAACTTGCGAAACCTTTACTCTACAAAGGGCGCGGTGTTAGCTTAAATATGAATTCTGAGTTAAAATTCTTAGAGTTTCACCCCAGCCATATACCTCTTCTGTCTGGATTGGATATCGATATAGGAATATCTTCCAGTGTATTTGAGAGGCGAGAAGGTGGCGAGGTGATGAGAGAGTTGGCGATCGATTTGACCACTCCTAAAACCTTTAATTTCGCGACTGACGTCTAAGCCCCTCAGGCTGGCGTCGGCCGGTGAGGTGGCATGAGCAGTAAATCAAAGGCAGAACATCCTGATAGGCGGGGTTGGAAGGGTACCCTGGGAGCCTATGGTCGCGCCCACCGCAAGGCCAGCGCCCAACTGGAAACCTCCATGCCCCTGCTGCGGCACTTAGAAGAACTGCGCCAGCGCATCTTCAAAGCGTTCAGCGCTTTTGTCGTGGCAGTTGCGCTCAGCTTTGCCTTTGCGCGCCAGCTAATCGATTTTCTCACCAGCCCGCTAGGCGGCAGCCATGCGCTGGTGTCCATTGAAGTCACTGAAAATATTGCCATTTATATGCGCGTGGCGCTTTTGAGTGGTGTGATCCTGGCGATGCCTGTGATCATCTACCAGGTGCTCAGCTTTGTCTTGCCCGGGTTGAAAGGGGGCGAAAAACGCTGGCTTTTACTGGGTGTGCCGGCTGCCACCCTGCTCTTTTTGGGCGGCGTGGCTTTTGCCTGGTTTGTCCTGCTTCCGGCGGCCTTGCCTTTCCTGGTCAATTTCCTGGACATCACCACCCAGGTGCGCCCGCTTAACTATTTCGATTTCATTACTCGCATCATGTTCTGGCTGGGTGTCAGCTTCCAGATGCCGCTGATCGCTATGATCCTGGCGCGCTTTGGTCTGATCACCGCCCGCAAGCTGATCTCAGGATGGCGCTACGCTGTGGTGGCGATTGCCGTGGCAGCTGCAGCGGTAACCCCCACCGTCGACCCGGTGAACATGGGCCTGGTGATGCTGCCCCTGGCGGGGCTGTACATCGTCAGCATCATCCTGGCCTCCATCGCGGGGAGGAAGAAGTAATATGGATATTTTTGGCATCGGCGGTTTCGAACTGCTGGTTATCATGCTGCTGGCTGTGATCGTTTTGGGACCGGAACGCCTGATGCGTGTGATGCGCGAGGCCGGCAAGCTGGTGCGCAACCTGAAAGCTTACTTTTCGGCTTTCAATGATGAATTAAAATCGGAATTAGACGTGCTGGATGAGCTCAAAGAAGTGAAAAAGGACCTGGACAAGACGGTTTAAGTATCTCAATCCAGCTGAAGGCGCATTTCTTTCTCGTTGACGTTCCATTCACCCGTATCGATAAAACCAAATTTCAGATAAAAAGGGCCAGCGCTACCCTGCGCCGGCACATTGCTTAGATATATTTCCAGGGTGTTTGGATAGCTGCGTATATAATCGATTAGCCGCCATGGTTGCCTCCAAAACACCGGGTCAGGTATAATCTGATTTTACTTCAACCTCAGTAAGGCGCAATGTTGCATTGGAATAAAGCCGCCTGCAGCATTGATTTTAGATAACAAATATTTGGGAGATCCCATGCTTTTTGATTTTCAAACCCTGGATGACCTGGTGCGCGCCCAAGTTGGCCCTGAACCCTTTTCGGGCGCCATCTACATGACCCGCGGCGAGCGGGTGGTCTTTGCCCAGGGGTACGCTTACGCCAATTGCTCCGAGCGCATCTTGAACCGGGTAGATACGCGTTTCCAGACTGCCTCGGGGAGCAAAATCTTCAGCGCGGTGGCGGTCTGCCAGTTAATCGAAGCAGGTAAGCTAACGCTGGAAAGCCGGGTGGTGGATATCTTGCCCGGGGTGCTCCCGAATATCGATCCGGCGGTCAACATCCGACACCTGCTGACACATACCTCAGGTATCACTTCGTACTTTGAAGAGGATGTCAACCCGGATTACGAGGCTCTTTGGCAGCAGACGCCGGTATATCGCATGCGGCGAAACGGGGATTTTCTGCCATTGTTTCAAAACAAAGCCATGAAATTCGCTCCGGGAACGCGCTTTGAGTATAACGACGGTGGGTTTATCTTGCTTGGTGCGCTGATCGAAGCGGTCAGCGGGGCGGCATTCCAGGATTATGTGCAGGAGCAGGTCTTTCGCCGGGCGCACATGGTGGATGCAGGATATTTTCCCACCGACCAACTTCCGCCGCGCAGCGCCCTGGCTTACCTGCCGGCAGCGGACGGTTCCTGGCGCAGCAATATCTTTGCCGTTCCTGCGCGCGGTGTCGCCGACGGCGGGGCGTACACCAGCACGCTGGATTGGTACCAGTTCTGGCAGGCGCTCAGGCAATGCAAGCTGCTGGGCCAAGAGATGACCGCCTTGCTGCTGCAGCCCCAGGTGTCCACCGGGGAGGATGCGCCCAATACGCATTACGGGTTGGGTGTATGGATCGAGATGCAAGACGAGCGGTTGAACTCTTACTTTGTTGAAGGATACGACCCCGGGGTGAGCATGTGCTCTTTTGTTTACCCGGAGCACGATCTCATCCTGACCATGCTGGCAAACACAAACAAGGCGCTCTGGCCTTTGCAACAAAAGTTACACGCAGCCATCCTTTCAGGGACAATATCAAATCATAAAGGAGACATCCAATGACACGCCTGGTGCATATCGCTGTAGTTCAATCTCATCCCCGCCTGGGTGACCTGGATGCAAACCTCGCATCCATCTTGATGCAGATCAAAGAATCTGCATCTAAGGGGGCGAATTTCATCATCTTCCCCGAACTGGCGCTGACCGGTTATAACCCGGAAATGTTGGGCGAGCGCCTGTTGAGCCTGGCCTGTTCCGCAAAAGATGAGCCTATCCAGAAACTGGCGCAAGCTGCGGGTGAAAATGGGGTGTACCTGGCGGTGGGTTTTATCGAGAAGCGCAGCCTGCCGGGTGTAGTTTACAATTCCATTGCCTTGTGCGATCCAGACGGCAGTGTGCGCACGTATGCCAAATCGCACTTGTTTTCGGCGGAGAACCTGTATTTCCGCCCCGGTTCGAAGCTTAAGGTATGGCGGACGAAATTCGGTGCGGTCGGCCCATTGATCTGCATGGATATCGGCTATCCTGAAGTGCCGCGCATCCTGGGGCTGCAGGGCGCCGAGTTTTACATCGCGCCTTCTTGCTGGATCGATGCCGATGCTGATATCTGGCCGGTGCACCTGCAGGCGCGTGCTCTGGATAATCTGGCTTTTGTAATCGGTTGCAACCGCATCGGGGTGGAAGGAAATTTGAACTTCATCGGCAACAGCATGCTGGTGGACCCGCGCGGCCGCATCCTGGCCCGCCTGGAAGACCAGGAGGATGTACTGTATGCAACCATCGATCTGGATGAGGTGGAAACGGCTCGCCGCCGGGCGCTGCACTGGACTCTGCGCCGGCCAGAGATGTACAAACCGATTTGTAAACCTCTTAAATAGGTGAATCTTATGGAGAATTTGGATATTAAGTTTATTGGCGGTACTGTTGTCGGCGGGCAGGGAAAACGCCGGGCGGATGTTGGCGTTAAAGCCGGGCGCATCCAGGTCATAGCGGAAGATCTTTCGGCACACCCGGCGGGCAGGACCATCGATATCCGCGGGCGTTTATTGCTGCCGGGGGTCATCGATGTGCATGTGCACCCGGTGTACACGGACAATATTGAGCAAAGCTCGTATGTGGCTGCCTTTGGCGGCACCACCACCCTGCTGCATTTTATTTACGCGCGCACAGGCGAAGACCTGGTGCCATCGGTTGAAAAATACCTGGACGAGGGGGTGAAGACCTCCCGCCTGGACTTCGGCATCCACTGCGGTCTGTTCGAAGCGCCGAAGCAGGTGCCGCAAATCGTGGATGTGCTCAAGCTGGGTGTGCGCAGCTTCAAGTTCTTTATGACCTATCTCAAACAGGGCTGGTACACCGACGATTACCAGTTGATTAAGGCCATGGATATCCTGGCACAAAACGGCGGGCTGGCGATGGTGCATGCCGAGAACGGCGGCGGCATTGACTATCTGGAAGACAAATACCTGACCGGGCCGAACGCCTCGCAGGAGAACTTCAATCTCAGCCGACCGGCTGTGCTTGAAGAGGAAGCCATCTTCCGTGCCATCTGCCTGGCGGAGATCACCGGCTGCCCGCTGTATATCCCGCATGTCACTGCCCAGCGCGCCCTGCGTCCCATTCGCGCCGCCCGGGAAAATGGTCAGGTGGTCTATGCGGAGACATGCGCTCATTACCTGGCGCTTACTGAGAAAATCCTGGAGCAGCGAGGCGCACTGGCAAAGGTCGGTCCGCCTATTCGCAGCGAAAACGACCGCCAGGCATTGTGGGCGGCGCTGGCGGATGCTACCCTGCAGGTGGTGGCATCGGATCACGCCGCTAAGCGCAAAGACCCCCAGGGTGACTTTATCCAACAGGGCTTCGGTTCGCCGCAGCTTGAGACCCTCTTTCCCGTGACCTATGACGAAGGGGTCAATCAAGGCCGGATCACAGTTGAGCGGTTGGTACAGGTGATGTGTGAGAACCCTGCGCGGATTTTTGGGCTTTACCCGCAAAAGGGTGTGATTCGTGAAGGCGCAGACGCTGACCTGCTGGTGCTGGACCCTGCGAAGGCGTTTACCATCACCGCGGCGAACCAGCATTCCAACGTGGGCTATACGCTGTATGAGGGGCGCGCGGTTCTTGGTTGGCCCGAGATGACCTTCCAACGCGGCCGGGCAGTGTTGGAAAACGGTGAAATCCACGCTGCACCAGGAGCTGGCAATTTCCTGTCAGTGGCGCCTTCGGGTGAATTTATCTAGTGTTCCGGGAAAGATATTTCGTCTTTCATTGCTAAGACCGAGAAGGAACACGAGGATTGAGTATGCCTTTTTCTGAAAACATCGTTATCCCACCCGAAAATATCGAAGCGCATTTCGACGTGCTGGGCCGCATCGGTCGTTTGGGCGCCAGCCTGGAATCTGGCTTTTTGCGCGCCTCCTGGTCCAACGAAGAAAGCGAGGCCATGGATTATTTCCGCCAGGCCGGGCATATGAACGGGATGCAGGTTGCCTATGACGGCATCGGCAACCTGTATCTCACCACACCAGGAGAGAAGCCGGGGGTAATCCAGGTCGGCTCGCACCTGGATACAGTGCCGATGGGTGGCACCTATGACGGCGCAGCGGGTGTGGTAGCCGGGTTGGAAGCCATCCTGGCATTGAAAGAGCATTGGGGGCGCTTGAAGTACGGCTTGCAGCTGGTGGCCTGGCGCGGCGAGGAATCGGCAACATACGGCAGCCTGTGCAAGGGCAGCCAGGCGGCATTTGGGCTGAACGAGCCGCGCATCCTGCTCAAGGAATTTGAAGGTAGGACCCTGGCGGACGCCATCAGCAGCCAGGGCTATGATCCGGGTTATATCAGTGAACAGCTGCCCACGCTGAGCCAGCCGCAGATCGACGCCATCCAGGCGCACCTGGAGCTGCATATTGAGCAGGCAAAGAGCCTGGAGGTGGACGGAATAGATATCGGCATAGTCACTTCAATCCGCGGCGCGGTGCGCTTTCGCGTCCTGGTCCAGGGCGAGGCGGCACACTCCGGCGGCACGCCCATGGGGGTGGATTACCGCCGGGATGCCAACCTGGCCATGGCTCATATGCAGGTGGAAATGGACCGGCATGTGAAACAGGCGCTCGCTGCCGGAGATGATCTGGTGCTGACGGTGGGTTTGATCAATTCTGATTTCAATTTCAATATGCACGATCCGCGCGTCTACGAAAACTCCCTGACCAAGGTCAGCCCGTTTGGATATTTCGCTGTGGATATTCGCAGCAACAAGGCGGAAACGCTGGCGCGCAATGTGGCTGAGGCGCGGCGGATTATCGAAGAGGTGGCTCGCCAGCAGCGCGTCTCAATCGAGGTCCAACCCATCACTTCGTTGGCGCCGACCGAGACGCTGGACGCGCATATCCAGGATTTGGTGGACCAGAGCTGCCAGGAATTGGGCGTGAGCAGCGTGCGCATGTCCAGTGGCGCCTTGCACGACCTGGCGGTGGTGACAAACCAGCGGCGAGGAGACGGCACGTGCATCCCCGGTGGGCTGATCTTTATCCCCTGCCGGGACGGACTGAGCCATAACCCGAAGGAGTTTGCAACTACTGAAGCGCTGCACAAAGGTGCAATGGTGTTGGCGCGGACTCTGTATAAGATGGCGAGCTAATATGGATGGTCTCTATAGGATGAGGTCAAGTTTATGAAACTCAAAGATCGGGTAGCCTTTGTAACTGGCGCGGCTAGCGGGATTGGCGCGGCGGTGGCAGCGGCTTATGCGCGAGAAGGGGCGCAATTGGTTCTCGTGGATATCCATGAGAATGATGACGTCTTGCATGCAGTTCGGGAGCGCGGAGGGGAAGCGCTTTGGGTCCAGGCAGATATGCGTAATACCGAAGAAGTGGACCGGGCGGTAACATTGGGTATCGAGAAATTTGGCAAGGTGGATATCCTGTTTGCCGGAGCGGCTATTACCGGAGTAAACCCTGCGCTTTGCTTTGAAATGAGCGATGAGGAATTTGAAACGGTTATCGATATCAACCTGACCGGTTATTTCCGCTGCTGCCGGGCGGTACTGCCATCTATGCTCAAACAGAATTACGGACGGATCATCCTGGTGGGTTCGATATGCGGCATCCGCCAGGGATGGGAAACGCGTGTGCATTATGCAGCCTCCAAGGGCGGGGTGGAAGCCATGACGCGCTCCCTGGCTGTTGAAGTCGCTCCCTTTGGGGTGACGGTGAACTGCCTGGCGCCTGGCCTTGTGCGAACTGCACAATCGCTGGACCCAAGGGGTTTTGCTGAAGCAGGCTTGCAGCGAGCTGCGCGCGAGATTTTACCGGTTGGTTTTGTGGCGGATCCCGAGGATATCGCGCCATTTGCGATCATGCTGGCTTCCAAGGAATCTCGCTATTTTACGGGGCAGACAATCTTAATCGACGGCGGCACGGATATCCGAACGACCAGCCCGCAAAAACCAATCAATCCATTCAGGTAATTTACTTATTTCTCAAATGACAAGGAAAAATATGTCCGAATTGTTAATACTAACCAAGTACGCCATCACCGATCCTCGCTTAAGGGAGCAAGGACTGCTGCAGGATGCGGCTTTTTACATTAAGGATGGGGTCATTGGCGAAACCGGCAGTGCAGCCGCTCTTCGGGAAAAATACCCACAAGCGGAAGTGCAGGCATATCCCAACCACATTGCATTGCCTGGTTTTGTCGACGCACACAACCACGGGCAAGGTTTGACCACTCTCAGCCTGGGGATTAAAGACGACATGCTGGAAATTTTCAATACTTTCTGGCCCGGGCGCGAGCAGAAACCGCTGCAGTTTGTCTATCTGGACGCCCTGGTTGCCGCCTCCAGGCAAATCCGCAGTGGGGTAACCACTACCTTGCGCCATGATGCGCGCGATCTGCCGCTGGAGATGTACCGCGGTGAGGCGGAAGCGGTGCTGCAGGCCTACCAGGAAAGCGGCATCCGCTTTGTTTATTCAATGGGGTTGACCGATCGCTTCGGTTGGGTTTATGGTCCGAACGATGCTTTTGTTTCCTCTTTGCCGCCTGAACTTCAGCAGGAGCTGCAAAACCTGCCGCCCAAGAAACAAACCCTCACCACCCAGGAGTGGCAGGACTTTACCAGCGAAGTGCACAACCGCTTCAAGGATACCAACAGGATTGGCATCGTGATTGGCATCATGGGTCCGCAGTGGGTCAGCGAAGAGCTACTCACCCTTGAAAAAGAGCACGCAAGCCGGCTAGGCGTGGGTACTCACGGCCCGTTTCTTGAGACCATCTATCAGCGCATGTATGCCGAGAAGTACCTGGGCAGCACCGCCGCCGAGCATTTCTATAAATTGGGGATTTTAAGCCCACGCCACTCCTCGGCGCACGGCGTCTGGCTCACCGAGAGCGATATTGAGTTGTTTGCTGATACCGGTGCCACGGTGACCCACTGCCCCAGCTCGAACCTGCGCCTGTTTAGCGGCATCGCCCCCGTTCCGCTGATGCTGGAAAAGGGCGTCAACGTGGCGCTTTCGGTCGACTCGGAAGGGATCAATGATGACGATGACACCTTCCAGGAGATGCGCCTGGCCATGCTGCTGCACCGCACCCCGGGTCGAAAGTCGCGAGCCCTGGATGCCTGGGATGTGTTGGCCATGGCTACGATAAATGGGGCGCGCGCCCTGAATTTACAAAATGTCGCCGGTACGCTGGAAATTGGCAAAGAAGCCGATATTGTGCTGGTGGATCTGGAGCGCATCCTGGCTGATTTTATCCATCCCAACATCAGCCTGGTGGAAACGCTTGTGCAGCGCGGCAAACCACAGGATATTGACACGGTGATGGTGGCCGGCGAGGCGATTTATCAAAAAGGCGCCTGGCAGAGGTTTGATGAACAGGAGAAACGCAGCCAGCTCAACGGCTTGATGAAAACCATGCCCTGGCCGCCCAACCCTGAAAAGGCCGCCCTGGTCAAAAAATTGCTGCCGCATATGCGTGCCTATTATGCGGGGTGGGAGCTGCCGGACCTCAAGCCGCTGCACAAGATGAACAGCCTGAGATAATATGGAAGTCGTCGACATTTAGATGTTGGCATAGATTGGCGCTATTCGGGTTACATCTTTGACTTATTCCATATCCATAAGGCTTAACGAGGCATACAGGAATGACAAAATACCTGTGAGATTGTGGGCTACATTTAAGGAGACAATAAATGCCTGAACTCTATATACGTAACGGATTAATTGTGACTGAAGAGCAATCTTTTATTGGTGGCGTGGTTGTCGAGCATGGTAAAGTGACAGACCTTGTCCTGGGGAATAGAGATATCCCGGCCGGTGAGGTGATTGATGCCAGCGGTAAAGTGGTCCTGCCGGGCATCGTTGATGCACATGTGCATTACCACTCGCCAGGAAGAGAACACTGGGAAGGATACCATACTGGCAGTATGGCAGCGGCGGCGGGCGGGGTGACAACGATAGCGGATATGCCTTTGAATGGCATTCCGCCTACATCGGATCGCGAAAAACTTCTCGTCAAACGATCTCTCATCAAAGATCAACCAGTGGTGGATTACTGCCATTGGGCTGGTCTGGTGAATGATAATTTGAGCGCGTTGGATGGCTTGCATGAAGAGGGCGTGATCGGGTTTAAAGCCTTTATGAGCGGCGCGGCCACCGAAGAATTCAAGCGTGTCGATGATGATTTGATTTACCTGGGTATGCTAAAGATCCGTGAGCTGGGGAATGTCATTGCCCTACATGCCGAAAATGAATCCGTGATTGCTTATATGGAGCGCTTTCTCCAGGCCAATGGGCGTAAAGATCCTATGGCCTGGGCTGAATCTCGCCCTCCCTTGTCAGAATTGGAAGCCATCAACCGTTCTATTTTCTGGGCGCGCGCAACAGGCTGCCGCACCCATATTGTGCACGTATCCCTGGCGGAAGGAATAAAAATGGTCGCGCGCGCCCAGCGAGAAGGCGTAAAGATTTCGGTAGAAACCTGCCCGCATTTCCTCCTGCTTACTGAAGATAATTTACAACGCCTGGGCCCAGAAGCAAAAAGCGATCCTCCTGTGCGTACGACAAAAGATGTTGAAGAATTGTGGCAAAGCGTACTAAATGGCTATGTTGATCTGATCACTTCTGACCACGCCCCGTGCACTATAGCAGATAAAGAACGTGGTAAGGATGACATTTTCAAAGCCTGGGGCGGTGTGACCGGCATCCAAACCATGCTCCCGGCTGTGCTCAGCGAAGGCGTTAATCGCCGGCAGATGCCTTTAACGCTCTTGGTGCGCATGATGTCAGCCAACCCCGCCCGTTTGCTCGGTTTGTATCCGCGCAAGGGTTCGCTGATGCCTGGCTCGGATGCGGATATCACCCTTGTCGATCTGGAAAAAGAATGGACGCTGCAGGCAGAGCACCTGTTTAACAAAAACAAACACAGCCCCTATGTTGGGCGCCGGTTCAAGGGTAGCGTAGAGCGCAGTATTGTGCGCGGCAAGACAGTCTTTGCCGGTGGAAAAATTTTTGCTCAACCAGGATATGGACAGCTTTTATGCCGGATGAGTTACAACCCACGACCACTCAAAAATCCTGGAAGCAATTGAGAGTAAGGACCCGGTTTGCTTAATCAGGATCCGGCACGCTCAAATGAAATAACTCCCCAATCCTTGTGTATTCAACCGCGCCGCCACAGCGCATGATGGGTTTCATCTTAACAGTATCCACCAGGCCGCTTTCCCGATATAAATCTTCGCGCACATGAAAGCGCAGCACACGCCCCAGAACCATGACATTGGTAGAGCCTTCGACCGGGATGATCTGAGTCACCCTGCACTCCATGGCAACCGGCGCTTCTGACACCCGGAAAGGCCGCACATCGACAGATGGGACTGCAGTCAATTTTGCCACTTCGAACTCGTTGACATCGGGTTGAAAATCCACACTGCTCAGGATCATGGCATCGGCATTGGCTTCATCCACCACATGGCAGACAAACTCCGGAACTTCTTCTTGCACATTGCGCAGGGTGTCTTTCACGCGGGGTTCTCGCGTAGCGCGGTAAGAAACCGAAAACATAATGGTGGGCGGGAACCCAGCCACAGCATTATAGAATGAGAAGGCAGCCAGGTTTGGTTTACCAGCCTTGTTTATGGTTGAAACCCAGGCAATCGGCCTCGGCGCAGCAATGCTGGTCAATAAGTGATAGGGCGCACGCAGCGCCATTTCTTCTGGAACAAAGGTAAGCATATTATTGTTCATCTTTTTGTTGTTTTCCTTGTAAGCATGATTGCTCTGACAGTAATCTGTATCTTCAAAAAAAGTGCCAAAAATATCAGCCGATATGGGCTCGTTTTAAAAATCGTCCCAATAACCAGGCCACTATAGCCGGGATAAAGGAGCCTGCGGCTAATTCGACAACCTTATAGAATGCAACTGTCCCGAGCGGGAGGTTAAAATAAAACAGTTGCACGGGCAGCATGATCATTGAGTTTAATGTCATCCCCCCCAGCGCCACCCAAAAGGTTTCGAGAAAGGTCATTTTGCGGATATCTTTTCGGATCCAGTAGAAGTGAACAATGCGCGCTCCGAAAGATGCAGCCGAATTCGTTACAAACCACAGCGGCGCCATAGGGCCGGTGGCAGTTGCAATAGAAATTAATGGATTCAGATTGGCTACAATCAACGAGCCAAGCAACCCATAAGTGACAACTGCGGTGACATTGAATACCATGTGTACTGCAATGCCAAATGGAACAACCGAGCCGCCGAATAACCTTGTGTCTAATGGCTCGGCAAATTGCTCGGCAACTACCATGAGAATTGCCAGGAATAAACTCATAATAATAGCAGTGGCGGTAGTGTTTCCCGAAAAAGACGCCCGTTCGTAGTCAAAATAACGTTTAATTTTTGTTGCCTTCGTCATTTTAAGACTCCTTTTTTAAGACAAACCTTTTCTGATTAGTATTGCTGGTTTGTTCAGTAAGACCCTTTCCCTGTTTTTGCGATTTTATGACGAATACCTGATTGATTTATTCAAGAAATCCTCACCTTATTCTAATTGATGAACCATAAAGATAGAATCAAGATTGTGAGCAATTTATTATATAAAGAGTGATCCCTGAGGAAGTAAAAAAGGCCTGGAGAGTCTTTTAATACTCTCCAGGCTGGTGAAATTATCTTGGCAGTTGATTGGCGCTGGTTTGTGTAAAAAAGATCAAACAGCGTTTCTTCGGATTGCACTGCACTTTTGAGCAGATGGACAATGCGGGCGTTGTCATCTGTTCAAGAACGGACCGGAACCTTGGTATTTGACAGGATTACCAGGAACGCCCGCCGCCGCGCTGGCTGCCGCCACCGGATCCACCCGGTCTGCGACCACCACCACCGCCGCTGCGTCCACCGCCGCTACCGCCGCCGTAACTCCGGCGGCGATCATCGCCACCGCCAAAGCCGCCGCGTTCTTCGCGCGGGCGAGCGATGTTAACTGTCAGGGTTCGGCCTTCAACTTCTTTACCATTGAACATGGTGATGGCTTTCTCGGCCTCTTCCTGTGTGCCCATTTCTACAAAACCAAAACCCTTTGAGCGGCCAGAATCTCGGTCTTTGATAATTTGGACAGATTTCACGGCACCTGCTTGTTCAAACATGGCTTGCAGACTGGCTTCGGTGCTGCTGTATGACAAATTCCCAACGTAAAGCTTAGTTTCCATCTCTTCTCCTGGAAGTATGCAATACCAGGGTCTACCCGGTATTGCCAAACAAATACCCTGTCTCAATCCATTTGATCAGACAGGCACAAGAACAATGCATGACCTCTGAGGATACGATACATCCAGTTGCAGAACAGGGAAACATGCCCGCCGTTACCAGCCTGCCGTACTTCATGCATATTCGCGCCCGATTCTATCACAGTAGACAGGATATGGCTATCCAGAAAATTCTGCTGAATTGTAATTTTTTATGCTGCGTCACGTTTCATATGAGGAGCGATGGTCTGGTACGAAACCGGACCGATTTGAGCAGCTGTCTTGTTGAGAAAGCCGCTAACAAAGCGCATGAATGTATATACATCCTGAAAATTGCTGGCGATGCCGGTGGAAATGCGTACAGCGCTGATGCTCTTTGAGAATTTCTCCTGCATCATCTGGCGCAATTCCTGGAAGGAAATGGCTTTACCTTGTTCAAAGAAGGTATGCATCTGGACCGGGCCGAGCCCATGAGAAATTTCCCCCGCCCCCGGGTTACAAAAACAGCCGGTGCGCAAGGAGATATTCTTGTGGTTGGCAAGCTCTTCGACGCGCAGGTCGTCGATGACCTTACCGTCAACATCATACAGGCTGATGGTGACTGTACCGCCCCGGTTTTCTGTGGTCAGCGGTCCATGAATGTATACCAATGGTTGGCCGTTGTCGTGGCGCAGCGCGCTCAATTCTTCCAGCAACCAACCGGTCAGGCATGCGACCCTTTCGTGGATGGTTTCGATACCCACATCCTGAATGTGGCGTAGACCCATTTCAACCGCCGGTATATTCAGGTAATCAACAGTTCCATCCTCGAAGCCGGCTTCATTGGTTTGCAGGAAATAACCCTCGCCCTGTACCGAGGCGATGGTGATGGTGCCGCCGGCAAACCAGGGGCGCACCAGTTGCTTGAGCTTTTCCCGGCGAGCCAGCAGGCAGCCCAGCCCGGTGGGGTAACCAAAGATTTTGTAGAATGAAAGTGCGGCAAAATCCGGCTTCCAGTAACCGATATCCAGCGGGTTGGAAGGTGCGAACGCCGCCACATCGATCAACACATCCCAACCGCGCTGATGGGCATACTCAATATACTCCAGGGAGTGCTGCACGCCGGAGAAATTCGACTGTGCCGGGTACGCGAACAGGTTGTAGTAAGCGGGATTGGTGTCATTCAGCGCGTTTTCTAAAGATGCCTGGTTGATACGCAGCTCGGGGGCAACCACCGGCACATAGGTGACCTTTGCGCCGCGCGTCCGTGCAAATTCACGGATGCCGTTGACCGAGTTGTGGTTATCAAAGGCAAGTGCATAATGGCTGCCCTGGGTGAATGGGTATGATTCGCCCACCAATTTAAGCGCCCCACTGGCATTGGATGTGAAGACGGCGGTATATTCATCTACAGGCGCTTTGAAAAAATCCAAAACAAAACGCCGCGCCCGCTCGACCAGCTCAGTCATTGCCAGCGAAGATGGGTTGTGCGAATGTGGGTTGCCAAAGACATGTGTGGAAAGCAGCTGGTGGTGCTGTGCTACCTGGCTTTCGGCATACAGCCCCCCACCGGTGTAATCCAGGTAAACCTGGCTGAGACGGTCCAGGCGGTTGTACTCGCTTTGGCGCAGGGCGTCCAATTTTTCTGTAGTTGAAAAACTCGGGAAGCGTTCTAAGAATTCTCCAAATTTTTGTGTGAATTTATCCGAAGTGTATTTATTTGTGCTGCCATCGAGTCCGCTCATATTATTTCGTTTCCTCCGGTGTTTGGGGATTATTGGGGTTAATTGATTATATCATTTTGAACTCATTAAAAAACAAAACCGGAGCTGTCTTAGCAGCTTCGGTTAATTCTCCTGTCCCTTGAACTGGCTGGCATACAGGCGGGCATAAAAGCCGTTTGCATCCAGCAGGCTGTCATGTGTGCCCTGCTCAACAATCTCCCCTTCATGAATAACTAATACCTGGTCGGCTTCGCGGATGGTGCTCAGACGGTGGGCGATGACAAAACTGGTGCGTCCCGCCATCAGCCGCAGCAATGCCTGTTGGATGCGCGCTTCGGTGCGTGTGTCTACGCTGCTGGTGGCTTCATCCAGGATCAGGATATCCGGGTCTGCCAGCACAGCGCGTGCAATCGATACCATCTGCCTTTGCCCCTGGCTCAGGTTGCTGCCTCGCTCCGAGAGCATGGTCTGGTATCCCAGTGGGAGCAGGCGGATGAAATGGTCGGCATCGGCAATCCTGGCTGCCTGCATCACTTCTTCGTCTGAGGCATCCAACCGCCCGTAACGAATGTTCTCCATTACATTCGCAGAAAATAAAAAAGTATCCTGCAGCACAATTCCCAGGCTGCGGCGCCAATCGGGTTTAGCAAGCTGGCGGATGTCCTTTCCGTCTACGCTGATCTTTCCGTTATCGATCTCATAGAAGCGCGAGAGCAGGTTCACCATAGTGGTTTTGCCTGCACCGGTGGGGCCGACCAGGGCGATGATCTGACCGGGTCTGGTATGCAGGTTCATGTCTTTGATAACCGGCGTGCTTTTTACATAGCCAAAGTCGACGCACTCAAAGGTGACCTCGCCCTGGATGTTTAGCTTGCCTTGTTTGTAGGATGCGTGATCCGTCTCGCTGCGTGTATCGATGACTTCAAAGATACGTTCTGCGCCAGCCAGCGCCGCCTGGATGGCATTGTACATGTTGGCAAGCTGGCGCACCGGGTTGATGAAGTTGCGCCCGTAACCAATAAAAGTGACGATTACACCCACGGTTGCCAGGCCGCGCAGTGCCAGCCAGCCCCCCAACCCGGCAATGGTGATCACAAAAAGGTTGCCCAACTGGTTGGTTAGCGGCATGAGCAGCATGGAGTAGGTGTTGGCATACACAGCCGCCTGAAACACCCGTTGGTTTTGCTGTTGGAATGCATCCAGGGCGCTTTCATTGCGGCGGAAGGCTTTCATCACACGCTGCCCGCTGATGGCTTCTTCCATCACACCGTTTAGCGCGCCCAGTTCTTGCTGCAACTTGCGGAAACCCTTACGGGTGTAACGGGCTATAAAATTTGTGAACCAGACCATGATCGGCACCACAAGCAGCGATCCCAACGCCAGCCAGGTGTTCATCAGGAACATGGCGATCAGGATACCTGCCAGTGTAAGCGTGCTGGAAATAAGTGAGACGACATTTTGAGATACCGCCTGGTTGATGGCATCGATGTCATTGGTCAGCCGGCTCATCAATTCGCCAGCAGGGTTGCTGTCGAAAAAGCCCAGCGGCAGCGTCTGCAGGTGCTCAAAGAGATCGCGCCGCAGGTGTTTTAGCGCACTCTGTGAAACCCGCGCCATCAGCCAACTGGAGATCACGTCTGCGGCATTACCCGCCAACAGTACCAGCAAAAGCCAGCCGGCCATGGCGGGCAAACCGGCGGCGTTTTTTGTTGCGATGTAGCGGTCAACAGTGATACCCAGAATGTACGGTCCGGCTAGCCCCAGCCCGGTGGACAGCAGCACAAAGAAGAGCACTCCTGACAGGGCTTTTTTATAGGTTGCCAGGTAAGGGATCAGCCGTGCCAGAGCCCGGCGCGGGTGCTGCGCATTTTCGATCTTCCCGGGGCGGCCAGGCCCGCTGCGCAGCATACGCGCCCGGTACTCTGTGGGTTGGGGTGCGGGTGCTGGGTTGGACATCTTACCCCTTACCGTTTCCGCTGCCCAGCTGCGAGGCGTAGATTTCCTGGTAGATAGGGCTGGTTTGCAGCAGTTGCCGGTGAGAACCCTGCGCAGCGATTCGGCCCTGATCGATGATTACAATCTTGTCTGCGTTAAGTACAGTGCTGATGCGCTGCGCCACCACGAGACAGGTTCTGCCTTTCATCCATTCATGCAGCGCCTGCTGGATTTTGGCTTCGGTTTCCACATCGACAGAACTGGTGCTGTCATCGAGGATCAGGATCGCCGGCCGGGTGAGCAGCGCCCTGGCGATGGCAATACGCTGTTTCTGCCCCCCAGAAAGATTTACTCCACGTTCTTCCACATGGGTATCGTAACCCTGTGGAAGCCTGAGAATGAAATCGTGAGCCTGCGCCGCCTGGGCGGCCTGGATGACCTCCTGCTCGCTGGCTGCAGGCTTGCCGTAACGGATATTATCACGCACGCTGCCCGAGAATAACACTGTTTCCTGCGGAACCATGCTGATATGTTCGAGGATTGAATCCTGTTGAAGATATTTCACATCCATGCCGCCGATGCATACCTGGCCTTCACTGGCCTCGTAAAACCGGGGTGCCAGGTTCACCAGGGTAGATTTGCCTGCCCCGGTGGCTCCCAGTATCGCCACGGTCTGGCCTGGTTCGGCGCTTAGGTCGATTCCTTGAAGAACACGCTCGCCATCCCCCTGGTTATAAGAGAACCCGACATTTTTAAATTCGACACTCGGTTGAAACCCCACGGGTAGAGGGATTGCCCCGGGGATGTCCAGCACCTGGGGCTTGGTGTCCAGCACTTCATTGACGCGCTCAGCAGAAACGATGGCTGCAGCCCAGATATTGGAAAGGTTAACCATGATCATCAGCGGTCCCATGATGTTGCCAAGGTAATTGACAAAAGCTACAATTTCCCCGGTGGTCAGGCCGCCGTAGATCGCTTGTAGACCGCCCTGCCAGACCACCGCAGCCACGCTGATATTCACACAGGCGCTTAAGGTTGGACCCATCGCCGCCATGAATTGCATGACCTTGATATTGCGTTCGGTGTAATCCAGGTTACCGCTTTCGAAACGCTTGTTCTCGTGATCGGCGCGCACAAAAGCCTTCACAACTCGTACCCCGGCGATATTTTCTTGCAGGATGGTATTCAGCCTGTCAAGGCGGATTTGCATGGACAAAAACAAGGGTCTCATTTTGACAATAAAGAAGACGATGAGGATGGATGTGACAATTAAAAGGGGGAAGATGGTCAGCGCCAGGCCCTTGTTGGTGTTATACATCAGGATCAAGCTGCCGATCATCAAGAGCGGTGCGCGGGTGCCGATGCGCAAGGAGACATGCACCAGCCGCTGCAGCACGCTGATATCGCTGGTGAGGCGCACCATTAGCTGCCCGGTTTTCAGCTGGTCCAGGTTGCCGTATGAAAAAGACTGAATTTTCTGGAAGATCGCCTGGCGTAGATCGCGAGCGATGCTTTCGCTGGCCAGGATGGAAAAATTGTTGTTGCCAATGGCAAAAAGGGTGTTACTAATAGAAATGCCCAGCATCATCAAAAAAGTATTCAGGACGACGCTAAATTCCTGCGGTGCAATCCCTTGATCGATAATGCGCTGAACCAGCCGGGGGATGGCCAGGTCGGAAACCACAACGATCACCAGAAAAACCAGAGCGATGATACACTTTGACAGGTATGGGCGGACAAAACGAAAGAGTCTGAAGACCTGGTCCATATGGATATTGTAGACGAAATTTTGCAGGAAAAAATACCAGTTGAAACTGATAAAGACCTGTGCTATAAATGATATTAACTATGATCAATATATATTATTAATATTAGATTACATCTTTGGAGGGTAACGATGGCAACAAACAGACAGCCCACCCACAGCGTGGATATCATCCAATCTAACCAGCGGGGATTGACCATCGGCCAGCTCGTCGACAGCGTGACCCGGTTGACTGGTTTCCGTTGTACACCCGCTATGATCTACAACTACGAAAAGCTTGGTTTACTGCAAAAACCAGCCCGAACAGAAGGTGGGTTCCGTTTGTTCCAGCTTGAAGATGTGCAGCTCATCGTGTGTATTAAGCGCTGGCAGGCAGAAGGGTCATCCTTGTCGGAAATCAAGGATAAGCTGGGAAACTGTGATGGTGAATATAAGATAGAAGGAAATATGCTGGAGATGCCTGTGGACCGGCGTGTCCAAATTCTGGAGGCGGCTGCGCTTATTTTCCCGCAAAAGGGGTATGCCTCTACGACACTGCAGGATATCGCCCAGGCTGCCGGGATATCCAGCTCTACCATTTACCAGCATTTTCGCAGCAAGGAAGACCTGTTCCTGGCGCTGACCGACAGCCTATCGTTTGTCGATACACTTGACCAGATCAACAAATCCCTCAATGAGAAGAAGGATGTGAACTACCAGGATGTGCGTAATTCACTGATCAAAGTGGGCGAAAGCTTCCTGGATACCCATATGCGCAATGCAGAAATTGTGCGTATGTTTATTGCCGAAACCCGCAATTTCCCAGAGGTTGGTAAGCGTTACTGCCAGAGATTGGTATCGCAAGTGGAAGAATTGCTAAAGGATTACCTCTCTGCACAGATGAAACGCGGCGTGCTGCGCGAAGTCAATGTCGAGCTGGCTGTGCATGCGTTTTACGGGATATTCTTGAATTTTGTTGTCACGCAAAAGCTGCTGGAGGGGGAGGAGATTTTACATTTCCCAAAGAAGAATCGTGTGCGCGACCTGGTCGATATTTACTTGATGGGATTGAGTAGAGAGACGCCGGAGCTACCTGGAGAATAGTCGGATTTTGACGCGTTTTCTCGCTGAATAAGCATTTGTTGATGCAATATAGGCGAAAGCCTATTGACACCGACTTTCAATTATGCTATATTGGATTTAGCTAATCAATAGTTATAATATCTCTTATCATGTTTCTTGAGTTCTCGTAGTTTACGAGATATCCGTGATACCTTCACCGCAATTGAAATACCTGTACTGGCAGCGGTAAACCGGCACCATCCCTGTTGTTGCGCGCACCCCCCTCATCTTCTACGGTTTCCCATTAATTCCCAATTTAAGCTACCTGCTGGCGCCAGCCTGGCCGTTTTAGGAACAGGAGCGATATTTTAATATTCAAAAAATCATTTGGCCCAGGGGTAATTATCAACTTTTCGATATTGCTACAGGAGGTGAAATTTGCCAATAAGAAAAACGTTCCTGGTGTTTGTCAACTTGTAAGCTTGACTGGATCAAAGGTTCAGGAGGCAAGAATAATATGACAGAAAAAATAGTACGAACGATTTGCTTTGACTGCCACGCTAAATGCGGCGTTCTGTTGACTGTCAAAGATAACCAAATCGTAAGGGTCGAAGGGGATCCAAACCACCCGGTTTCGCAAGGGATGGTGTGCTGCAAGGGGCTGAGCGCCCAGCAGATCCACGCCCATCCCGATCGTCTCAAATATCCGTTAAAGCGCATTGGTCCACGCGGCTCGGATCAATGGGAAGAAATTTCCTGGAAAGAAGCCATGGACCTGATCGAAGAAAAGATCCGCGGCATCACCACCAAGTACGGCGAAGGCGCCTTCATCATCGGCCAGGGCACTGGGCGCGGCTGGAACCACTGGCATATGCGCGCCAATGCGAGCTTTGGTTTGCCCGGATGGGGCTTATGCCCGGTGCATGTTTGCCTTAACCCCAACCTTTTGCCCACCATATTTACCTATGGCATTTTCGCCTTCATCGACGCGGCTGATGTGCGCCATGCCAACACCATCGTGGAATGGGGCATCAACCCTCTGACCGCCTGGCCAGGTTTGCAAGCGCCCCACTTGCTGGACGCAAAAGCGCGCGGCGCCAAGCTGATTGTTATCGATCCGCGCTTCACCGATCTGGCAGCCAAGGCCGATATCTGGCTGCAAATCCGCCCAGGCACCGACGGTGCGCTGGCGTTGGGGATGATGAACTATTTGATTGAAGAAGGATTGTACGACAAAGAATTTGTGGACAAGTGGACTTTGGGCTTTGATCAGCTTGCTGAACGGGTGAAGGAATTCCCGCTTGATCGCGTAGCCGAGATTACCTGGATACCAAAAGAGCAGATTATCGAAGCCACCCGCTTGATGGCTTTAAATCGTCCGACCACAGTTACCACCTCCCTTGGCGTTTGTATGCACACCAACGGGATGCAGAACGGCCGGGCGATTGCAGATCTGTTTGGCATTTTGGGTGATCTGGATGCCAAGGGCGGTCTCCTCTCCAACAAGTTCTGGGATAATATGCTCTCGCCCGAAATTACCAAGATGGACCAATCTCGTTTGGGTGCTTTGCTGGGTGATGAGACCAAGCCATTCCTCACCCGCGCTGGCGGCAATCCCTGGCCAGATGCGGTCTGGCGCGCCATCACCACCGGCAAACCCTTCCCCGTAAAGGGCATGGGGCTGGTTGCAGACGATGCTCCGATGTGTTATGAGAACTCACGTGATATTGTGGCAGCATTGAGCGAGCTTGAGTTCTTGTTTGTCAAGGATTACTTCTTGACAGATACCGCCAAGATGGCTGACCTGGTGCTGCCCACCGCGCACTGGTCCGAGCGTGAGTCTGCCGATGAAGAACTGTACAGCGATCCCTGCCCGGTGGTTGTGCCGCAAAGAGCCGTCGATCCGCCGGGTGATGCCTGGTGCGACTGGCAGTTCTGGCTGGCATTGGGCAAGCGCTTTAAGCCTGAGTGGTGGCCGTGGGAAACCGTGCGCGAGATGTGGCAGTGGCGCTTGAAGACCTTTTATGGGATGGACCTATCCTGGGATGATATGGCCAAACAGGGCTACTTTGTCACCTATGGCGGTGATAAGCGCGTTTACAAGAAATATGAAAAAGGTCTTGAACGACCTGACGGCAAGCCTGGTTTCCGTACGCCCAGTGGGCGCATCGAGCTGTTGTGCGAGGCCTGGGGATCCTTTGGCTATGATCCACTGCCGGATTACAAGGTGCCCTCGGCTTACGAAAATGAACAATTAATGGGTGCATATCCCTTTATCCTGATGACCGGCGCCAGGATCTATCCATTCTATCACTCAGCCTGGACGCAGATCCCCATGCAGCGTGAGATAGAGCCGGATCCCTTCATAGAAATCCATCCGGATGCTGCAAAGGTGCAAGGCATCAGCGATGGCGATTGGTTGTTTGTCGAATCGCCCAACGGGCGTATACGCGCCAAGGCACGCCTGACGAAGTGCATCGACCCACGCTGTGTGCATTTACCACGCCCGGGTTGGCGCGATCCCTGCAAGGAATTGGGCTTGAAAGGCTACGGCAACCTGGGGGCGAACATCAATGTGTTGATTGGGGCTGAACCTTCAGACCCGCAGTATGGCACTCCGGCGATGCGCTCTGCGCGCTGCCGGCTGATCAAGATGGAGGCGGTGTGATATGGCTAAAATCGCTATGTTCATTGACCTGGAACGTTGTGTAGGTTGCTTTGCCTGTCAAAACGCCTGCAAGCTGGTAAACAACCTGCCGGATGGTGTGATCTGGCTGCGTGTGACACCCAAAGAGAACAAGCCAGAAGAGGTAAACGGTAAGCTGTTTATGGACCGCTTCCCGGTGCCTGTGACATTGGAGATCTGTGAGAAATGCCCAGATCGCCAAAATGGTCACCTGCCACTGTGCGCCAGTGTGTGCATGGGCAAGGCGTTGTGGATCGGCGACCCAGATAAGGCGTTTGAGATGGCGAAGAAACGCCGCGCTGTTGTTTACACAAAGTAAGGGGTAGTTGTTGAGGGGTCTTTGGGAACGCAAAAGTCCAGAGACCCCTCTTTGTTGTAGTTGCAACAGGATTAAATATCAAAAAAACCGGAAAAATCTAAAAAATCAAAATATACACAATTTTATAAGGAGAGCCCATGGGGATCATTACACAAGAAATGAAGGATGTGGCGGCAAAAACGGGAATTTTTGCAGTTGCCACCTCCTCAAAAAACGGCGAGCCCAATGTGGTTTCCATCACCTTTGTCAAGATACTCTCAGATGATGAAATCCTGGTGATGGACAATTTCATGCAGAAAACCGAAGCAAATTTGAAGGAGAACCCTCGCATCTCTGTTGCTTGCTGGTACATCGACCCGGAGACGCATGCCGCCCATGCCTACCAGTTCAAAGGCGATGCCAGGATCGAGACCTCCGGCTCCATCTTTGAGGAAGGCCGCCAGTGGGTGAAAGCTGCCATGCCGGTGATTGATTCAAAGGCAGCTGTGATCGTTAAAGTCACCGATGTGTATAATCTGGAGCCTCAATTCAAGAAATAGATCATCAAATGCTTCAAGCCTATGTATTTGACGCGTACGGGACACTCTTCGACGTCCATTCTGTGATAGAAGCCGGGGAGCGGGTGTACATGGGGCATGGTGCGGCGCTCAGCCGGCTTTGACGCGCCAAGCAATTGGAATATGCCTGGCTGCGGTCTATCTTTTTTCATACACCAGACTCCCCAAAAACAAATCCACCATATCAATCACATCCTCTTCATCTGGGATGATTGGGGTTTCGTTGGCGGAATAAAAATTGCGCGACAAGGAAAAATCTGCGAAGATGCCGAAGAACATCCTGGCTGCGATTTTTGTGTCGATAGGGCGGAACACCTCCTGTTTTACCAGGTGATCGAAATAATTCTCCAGCATGGCCTCTGTAGGCTCGATAAAGTTGTGCAGGTAATGCCTGCCGATTTCCGGAAAATTGCGAACTGTGGAAATCAGCAGACGATATAGCTCAACTTTGCTTGCGTGATCGCGGGTGAAATTTACCGCCACATCGATTAAGGATTGGCGCACATCTGCATAGCTCATGGCTTCATTACGTTCCAACGATGCCGTGATCAGGTCAAGGATATTGCGAAAGGAAGTATTCTCAGTAAATGCCAGGAAGAGCTCTTCCTTGCTGCGGTAAAACTGGTAGATCAGCGATGGGGCAATCTCGGCTTCATCGGCGATATCTTGCATGGTTGTGGCCTGGTAGCCTTTTTGTGGAAATATCTTGGCGCTGGCTTTTAAGATTTGGGTGCGACGGTCATCGGGTATCTCAAGCGAAATATCCCTTACCGTGATCCCCTCCGGATGGGAATCCAGCCTCTCTTTTATTTGAGCCAGACTCAAGCCTTCAGCTTGCCAGCGTTTGATCTGGACAACGGTGTGAATATCCCTGGGAAAAAATTGACGGAACCCACCCTTTGTTTTCGCTGCGTGCTGGACCAGACCGTGCTTTTCATAGTTGTAGATCATCTCGGGTGTGCAGTGCTGTCCCGATAGGCTGGATACTCTTTCCGCAAGCAGCCCGGTCGATATCAGGCGTTCATTTTCCAGATCAAGCATGATTTCAGTAGGAATGTTCATTGCTTTCTTATGCCCTCATAGTGTGATTCTGCAGTGATTCTACCATTCAATCCTGACTTGATTTGATAGGAGCCCTTAAGTATCGATCCTGGGACTTACCTGATGCTGAGTGATTCGCTGTTGACATTTCCGAATAATTGGTATAATATGAATAATAATTCACAATATACCATAAAATGTTCGTTGAAAAAATGCCTCTTTAAAATCATTTTAATCAAGAAACCTCAACAGCTTTGGGCAGAATTGGCTACGGCAGCCCGTAAGGAGAGTGGTAAGCGAATAACAGCATTTCGGTTTCCATTAGATGATCATAAATCAGGAGAATCGTATGGTTATTAAAAAAACAAAGACAATCTGTACTTCTTGCCATGCAAGATGTGGCGCAATTGTGTATTCTGAAGGCAATAAAATAACACGGATCGAGGGGGATCTAAGACATCCACACAGCAGGGGCTTTTTCTGCGGCAGCGGGCTGTCCCAAAGGGAAATCCATGAAGATCCCAAGCGCGTGATCTACCCGATGAAACGGGTCGGCCCCCGGGGCAGCGGCGATTGGGAACGTATTAGCTGGCAAGAAGCCATGGATACCATCGCTGAAAAAACGCTCCAGATCAAAGAAAAGTACGGCCCGACTTCGATCATTGTCGGTCAAGGCACCAGCCGGACGTCGAACCACTGGCACGGACGCATCAATTCCAATATCGGCGTACCGGGTTGGGGGATGGCGCCGCACCATGTTTGTATGCTGCCGTCCATCGTACCCTACTATTTCACCACGGGTACATTCACGTTTAAAGGCGCTGATTACGACAATGCACAGAAGATGGTGATCTGGGGTCTAAACCCGGCCTCGATGCGCTTCAGCTACCCCCAGATGATGCGGCGCAAGGCAGCAGGCGGCTCGATCTGTGTGATCGATATCCGCTATACGGATGCCGCTAAATCTGCTGATATCTACATCCGGCCGCGCCCCGGCACCGACGGCGCCTTGGCGCTGGGTTTTATGCATGTCATCATCAAAGAAGGCTTATATGACCATGAGTTTGTCGACAAATGGACCTACGGCTTTGATGAGCTGGCTGCCCGAGTGGCAGAATTCCCGCCCGAGCGTGTGGCAAAAATCACCTGGGTGCCAGAAGAGCAAATCATCTCGACCGCACGCTGGATGGCATCGGAAGGCCCGCTGTTGATCGATTCCAGCCTGGGTGTGGGTAATATGCACACCAACGGTATCCAGAACGCGCGCGCCATGGTCTGTTTGCAAGGCTTGCTTGGGCAATTGGATAAAAGAGGTACGTTCTTTCTGGAACATTCCCCCGGGTTTATCCTGGATCCGCGCATCACCCTGTGGGACCGCTTTCCTGAGCCATCCAGCCCAGAGGTCAAGCTGCTGGGTGGCGAGAAATACGCCCTCTATAAAACCATCAGCAGCTCCAACTGGCCGAACGCAGTCTTCAAGGCTGTGCTGACCGGACAACCCTGGCCGGTGAAGATGCTTGTCTTTGTCGCCAGTGATCCGTTGTTAAGCTATGAGGACACCCAGCAGACGATTAAAGCCCTGCAATCTCCCAACCTGGATTTCCTGGTGGTAAAAGATTTCTACTTCTCACCCACCGCGAAGTATGCCGATATCGTCTTGCCTACCTCCGATTGGTCCGAAAGGGATACAGTAGACGAAGAAATGTTCGGTCCCTTTGTCATCCCCACAGAACGGGCTGTAGATCCGCCGGGGGAGTGCTGGGATGACTGGAAATTCTTTCTGGAATGGGGCAAGCGTATCGCTCCAGAGGATTGGCCCTGGAAAGACGAGCGGGAGATGGTGCTCTGGCGTCTGAAGACCTTCTACCACCTGGATTTGACCTGGGAACAGTATGTCGCCTCGGATTACATCTGGACGCCGCCCGGTGGTCCAGCTGAGAGACCCACAGAGAAATGGGCAAAAGGAATCTTGCGCCAGGATCACCAACCCGGGTTTGAGACATCAACCGGAAGGTTCGAATTCAAATGTGATGCCATGGCTCACTTTGGCTATGACCCGGTGCCGGACTATACAGAACCGGCGGAGAGCCCGTACAGCCAACCAGATCTGGCTGAAGATTACCCGCTCATCTTATCCACCGGCCATCGTGTCTACTCCTTCTTCCACTCTGCCTGGACCAATGTTCCGGCACAGCGTGAGACTGCACCGTATCCATTTGCAGTAATCAACCCGGTCGATGCCAAGGCTCGCAATATCTTGGATGGTGATTGGATAGTCGTCGCCACGCCTCGCGGTCAAATCCGCAGCAAAGCCAAGGTTTCTCATGAGGTCGGTGCAGGTGTGGTTGCGGTGCCTCGCCCGGGCTGGCGCGACCCGTGTCCAGAGCTCGGTCTACCGGGGTTTGGCTGG
This sequence comes from uncultured Anaerolineaceae bacterium, assembly GCA_964614855.1. Lineage (GTDB taxonomy): Bacteria > Chloroflexota > Anaerolineae > Anaerolineales > UBA4823 > CAWJHE01. The sequence goes on from CAZTMX010000005.1 coordinate 35,790, forward strand.
GACGGCGCCAACCCGAATATGCTGGTGCCGGCGGAGCCTGCTGAACCGTCCTTTGGCTCTTCGCCCATGAAATCCATGTTGTGCCAGGTTGCCAAGGCGCCCGCCAACCTTGCCTAGGAGGAAGATGATGTCTGATTCTGAAAAACAATCCGTTGGAATGCTGGTGCTGTTGGATGATTGCACTGGTTGTTACAGCTGCCAGACCGCTTGCCGTGAAGTAAATCATTATTCTTATGATGAAAAATGGTTGGAAGTCGTACGGCGCGACCCCGTGATGGTGGATGGGAAACTGCGCATGTATCACTTGCTGGCGCCTTCACTGGATAAGTGTGCAGAATGCGTGAAGAAAGACCCGACCCCGCTGTGCGTCAAGGTGTGCATGGGTGACTGCCTGTTTGTGGCGCCGGTGGCTAAATTGCTACCCGTTTTGGAAAAGCAGGAGAAGTGCCTGTTGTACACGCCGTGAAGGAATAGCTGAGGTTCCTTTACGGGTCGAGCGAAATAATGAGCTCAGTCCAAACTAATGGAACCATTGTAAGGAGAGGGGCTGCCTGGTAAGAAAGGGCAGTCCTTCTTCGATAAATAAAAAGGCATGATATCATTCCTGAATAAGCTAACTCACATGGCAAGGAGAGCTGGAAAATGGGAAATCTGGACGGAAAAGTTGCTGTGGTAACTGGCGGCTCGCGTGGGCTTGGGTTAGGTATTGCGCAAGCCCTGGCCAAGGCGGGCGCAAGCGTGGTGATTGCTTCGCGTTCGCAGAAATCGGTGGATGAGGCGGTACAGTTGATCCACAACGCGGGCGGGCAAGCTGCAGGGCTGGCTGTAGATGTGGCGAACCTGGAACAAATGGAAGCGCTGGCTGATTTCGCTATTGCCCAATACGGCCATTTTGATGTCTGGGTCAATAACGCCGGCACATCTGGCCCATATGGACCGACGATGGGTTTTACCCCGCAAGATTTCTACCAGGTTGTGCAAACCAATGTATTGGGCGTATACAATGGATCGCGCGCTGCAATGCGGCATTTTTTACAGCAGCGATCTGGAAAGCTGATTAATGTACTGGGTCACGGTTACAACAAACCGGTTCCCTGGCAGAATGCCTACGGTGCGAGCAAAGCCTGGGTGCGCTCGTTTACCAGCGCCCTGGCAGCGGAAACCAAAGACAGCGGTGTGGGAGTGTTTGCATTCAATCCGGGTCTTGTGCTGACCGAACTGCTTACCCAGGGAGAAGTCATTGCCGGATCTGAAGACCGGTTGAAAATATTCCCCACGATTGTACGCATGTGGGCAAAGCCAGCAGAGATTCCTGCCAAAAAGGTAGTATGGTTGGCTTCACCGGAGACAGATGGAAAAACCGGCTTGTTGGTCAGCCTGTTCTCGCCCTGGGTTGCGCTGCGAGGGGCATTGAGAGAAGGTGTACGCATCTTGCTTAAAAGGCCTGCGCCGGATATTAATTATAGTATGAAGGTCGTTCCATACGATCGGTTTATTGTATACTCAAAAAATCACCCTGTCGAATAACCCAAAATACCACAGACAGGGTGATTACATTTCAAGCCAGGTAGGCTAAAATGGAACCACAACCCTTTCCAATCAAAGGCGGGGTTTCTGTTTAAAGGATAGAAAAGGAGATAAAAAGAAATGTGTTTTCGTCCGCCAACAGCTCAGAAAAAAGAAAATAAGTGCCCTAAATGCGAAACGGTAAATCTGCCAGATGCATCCGTGTGCGTAAACTGTGGCGCTGAACTGCCGAAGCTGCCGCCTCCTCCAGGTGTATCCGCAGCGGGCGCAGCCGCTGGCGCCCCACCTCCTCCACCCGCTCCTGGCATGGTGCCGCCAGCGCCTCCCAAAGCCCCACCTGCGCCGCCAAAAGCTCCGCCAGCACCGCCCAAAAAACCGGGCGAATAATTCGCTCGCTAGTAAACCAGGCGATTATTTAGAACGTTCCATGAAATTGGGACATTTGGCTAACAAATAATACCTGAGAGGGTATTCAAATCGAGTGGATCTACTTCTAAAATAGAGATCTATAGCGGTTTCGACCAAATGTCACGATTGGATGCAGTTCCAAATGATTGCCGTTGGAGGGCTGTTTTATGCAAAACAACCTTATTTTCCTGGGCACCGGAGCAGGCTGTGGTGTTCCCTCATTTTTTTGTGACTGTGTCGCTTGCCAGGAAGCTGCCTCAGAACCGCGCTTATGGCGCTCGCGCTGCAGCCTGCTGATCCAGGGAGAGGTGAACATTCTGATTGACGCTCCGCCGGAACTGCGTGCCCAATTGATGCGGGAGAAAATCACATCTGTTGACTATTTCCTCCTGACGCATTCCCATTATGATCACACCGGTGGATTGGGCGACCTGGAGTTTTATGTGCGGGTCAGGAAGGGACAGGCAATCCCTGCTTACATGACCCCGCAAAGCCTGGATTGGTTTCACACTGCTATGGGTTTCATGGAAGACTGTCTTTACACCCAAACCGTTGAAGCTGGCTGGCAAATTGAGCTCGATGGGTTTACCATCACCATGATGGATGTGTCACATCATGAAGGAACCCTGGGTCTGCTGATCCAATCGCCATCGGGAAAGCGAACGGCATACATACCCGATACCGGCCCCCTGCCGGCTGCAACGCTGCAGCAGATTCAACGCATTGACACATTGATCCTGGGTACCACATTCAACGGCGCCAACTGGATGCCTGAAACCCACCTTTCGGTCGATGAGGGCATTCAAATCGGCAAGCAGGTGGAATCGGGTATGTTGATCCTGACACATCTCTCCATGCACCATGATACCCCCATCACAAGCCGGGATCTGGAAGCGTATGTCCGTTCTTTTGGCGATAATATCGCAATTGCGTATGATGGGTTGCGCATTGAAATCTAACCCTGGAGGTAACAGGTGAGCAAAGCAATCGATTTAAATCAAGAAGGTATCGAAGTCAAAAAATCGTGCTGTTTCTTCTGTCACCCAAACTGTGGAGTACTTGCCTATGTCAAAGATGGCAAGGTTATCCACATCGAAGGTGATCCCCAGAACCCCACCAACCAGGGTGGGCTATGCTGCCGAGGGAATATTGCGTTGAAGCATCTGGATCACCCGGCGCGGGTGAATTATCCGTTAAAGCGCAAAGGAGAGCGCGGCGCAGGGGAATGGGAGCAGATCTCCTGGGACCAGGCGCTGGATGAAATCTCTGCCAGGCTGGCGCAGATCCGTGATGAGTTTGGCGCAGAAGCAGTAGCTACCGCAGGTGGCACCCAGCGCACAGATGACTGGGCGCGCCGGCGTTTTATGAATTTATACGGCAGTCCCAATGGTTTTCACAATGCTCACCTGTGTTGGATCCCCACTTTTATGGTGGAAACTGCGATCTACGGCTGGTGTCCTTTTGAAACCGATTTAGGCAACAGTCGCTGCCTGGTGCAGTGGGGTCACAACCCCGGCGCTTCGGGTATGCCCGAGATGCGCGGGATTACGGATCTGAAGCTCAAAGGCATGAAGCTGATTGTCATCGACCCGCGCTTCACTGAAACAGCCGCCAAGGCGGATATCTGGCTGCCGCTGCGCCCAGGTTCGGACCTGGCGCTGGCGCTTGCCTGGTTGAATGTGATCATCTGGGAAGGTCTTTATGACCAGGCGTTTATTGAGAACTGCTGCGTGGGATTTAATGAACTGGCGCAGCATGTACAGCAATATACGCCTGAATGGGCAGCGCCGCTTACCTGGTTGGATGCCGACCTGATCCGCGAAAGCGCACGCATGTATGCCACCTACAAGCCAGGCAATATCCAGTGGGGTGTAGCCATCGATCAGTCTGGCCGCCCATCCGGGGCAGCTATGCATGCACGCGCCTTGCTGCGCGCCGTCACCGGCAACCTGGATGCCCCCGGTTCGGATTTATTGACCGGCCCCAGCCTGGAGTTCATCACCGATGAAGAGATGGAAGCCAACGAATGGCTGCCAGAGGAACAAAAAGCCAAGCAGATTGGCTCCGACCGCTTTAAATTGACCACCTGGCCCGGGTATGGCAGGATTGCTGAGCTTACGAAAGAAGTATGGGGCAAGGCGCCCACTGCTGAGTGGATGTGTGAAGCGCACCCGCCGTCAGTTTTTCGAGCTATCCTGACGGGTGAACCCTATCCGGTAAAAGCCCTGCTGGTCGCCGCCACCAACCCGGTCAACTCTTACGGTGACAGCAAGATGGTGCTGGAAGCACTGAGAAAAGTGGATTTCCTGGTCACCTGTGAATATTGGATGACCCCCAGTGCAGCGCTCTCAGATTATGTCTTGCCCATTGCCGGGGCGCTGGAACGTCCCACCTTCCACAGTGTGTACGGCTGTTCCGATTTTCTAATTGCCACGCAGCGAGCCATCCAGCCGATGTATGAGCGCCGCACCGACTATGAATTCTGGCGCGGCCTGGCGCTGCGCATGGGGCAGGAAGAGATGTGGCCTTGGGAGACCATGGAAGAGGCTTTTTACTACCGCATCTATCCACTGGGCTACAATGTCAGCAGCTACGATGAATTTGTCGAACAGATATTTTTCCACTTCCCGGAACGCGAGTATTACAAATACGGCCGGTTAGGATTTGCCACACCTTCACGCCGGGTAGAGCTGTATTCCAGCGTCCTGGAGGAGCTTGGCTACCCGCCCATGCCCACCTATATCGGCCCCACAGAAAACGAAGTCGATAACCCTGAACTGGCAGAGAAGTACCCCCTGGTGTTGACAACCGGGAACGGTTTTATGCCATTCCACCACTCTGAGCATTTCCAAATCAAAGAACTGCGTTTCCTGCGCCATGCGCCGGAAGTCGAGATCAATACAGACACAGCTGCCTCACTTTCAATAGAAGAGGGCGATTGGGTTTACATTGAAACCCGTAACGGTCGTATCAAACAAAAAGCCCACTTGACCCAGGGTGTCCATCCTCGCGTTATCGTAACCCAGCGAGGCTGGTGGTTCCCCGAGCGAGATATCCGCGAACCCGAGCTGGGCGGCTGCCTGGAATCAAACACCAATGTACTAACCGGGGTTAGCGATGAAGATTGCGATCCCATCGGGGGCAGCTGGGCGAACCGTGGGCTTTTGTGCCGGGTGTATAAGGTAGATGGTTCGAATGGAAAGGATGGTGACTGAGATGACGCGCTATGCAATCGTCCTGGATACCCGCCGCTGCATCGGATGTCATTCCTGCACCGTCGCGTGTAAGGTGCACAATGATTTACCCCTGGATATGATCTATAACCCGGTGACAACAGTTGGTCCTGTAGGTACTTTCCCATATCTCCACATGGTTCATATGCCGCTGATCTGTATGCATTGCGAAAACCCTCCCTGCGTGGAATGTTGTCCCACCGGGGCTTCGCAGCAGCGTCCAGACGGCATCGTCTGGGTGGAAGAAGAAAAATGTGTGGGCTGCAAAGCCTGTGTAATGGCCTGCCCTTATGGGGCGCGTATCCCGAACCACGAAACAGGCGTTGTGCAGAAATGTGATTTCTGCATGGACCGCGTGACAGTTGGTCTGGAGCCCTATTGTGTGGCAACATGCCACCAGCGCGCCCGCATTTTCGGTGATCTGGATGACCCAACCAGCGAAGTGTACCGTTTGGTGAACCGCGAGCGGGTGGTGCGCCTGCTGCCGGAACTGGGTACCGAACCCTACGCCTTCTATATAATGGAATGAGGAGATCAACATGAATAATCATGAAGATACCTGGGGTTGGATGCTGGCAACCGATTTCTTCTTTGCCGGTATGGGCGGGGGGATGTTGGTAATCGCGGCAGTCGCGGATTGGCTTTTTGGCCTGGGTCAGATTTCCTGGCTGGCTGCCTTGCTTGCGCCGGTGTTTATTGCCCTGGGCGCGGGCTTGCTGATACTTGAGTTGGGTAAACCATTTCGGGCCTGGCGGGTTTTTATGAGCCCAAAAGCCATCCTCACTATCGGCGCCTGGTTTATGCTGCTGGCGATTGGCTCGGGTTTAATATACGCCTCGTTTTTCTTTGATTTCTTCTCCTGGTCTGGTCTGGATGGATGGCGAAAGTTTTTTGCCCTGGCCAGCGGTCTATTCGGGCTTGTTGTTGCAGGTTACCCGGGTGTGCTGCTCGGCCGGCATAAGGCGCGACCTTTTTGGGTGGGGCCAGGGATCATGGTGCTCTTCTTGCTTTCGTCTTTCCTTACTGGGATGGCAGCGCATTTGTTGTGCGGTTTATTCGTCACTCCGATGTTGGTCGATACCATGATCATTATCAATATGATGGTGGTTATCTTGCTGGCGCTTCAGTTATTGCTGTGGCCGCTTTATATTTATATGAAGATGACTGGTGCAACCGACCGGGAAGGTGAAGCAGCGCAAAAGTGGTTCTCTGGTGAAAAATCCTGGCTCTTTTGGGGTGGCTTGATCATCACTGGCTCACTGCTGCCTGCGGTCATGTTTGGTTTCCAATCCAGGTTTGCTGTCACTGCAGCTGCAGTATTAGCTGTCATAGGCGGTCTTGTGATGCGTCTGATGGTGGTTTACAGCGGCGAAGACCGCACCTGGCTGCCGGGTGAAGAGGTTTACCGCTCCAGGCTGCCTGGCGGCGAAGAGGCTTTTCTTAAGGCCTGGCTCAAGGAGTGAAGTGTTTTTAGTGGGCAAGCGGTGTAGCGGAACACAACCCTGCTCTCATCATAACCAGCCGCTGCGCCTTGCATAGCAGCCTCTCTTCGGGGAGGCTGCATTAACTTCCAAAAGTCGAATGTTTTTTACGTAAAGCATTGTTTGGATTTTTTTGAGTGTTAGAATATAAAGAACCAATTTTAGTGAAATCAGATTTTTAAAGGTGGTATTGCGTTATGGCGAATAATCGTGCCGACAAGATCCTGGAAAAATTCTCCACCGAATGTATCCAATGCGGTATATGCATCAATACCTGCTCGCTTTTAGAGAAAGTGGGTTTGACACCTGGTGAGATCGCTGATATGGTATTGCAGGGCACATCGGATGAAGACACAGTGCGTGCAATCCAATGCTGTGCCTTGTGCGGAAAGTGCGGAGAGGATTGCCTGGT
>CAZTMX010000006.1:0-37051 GCA_964614855.1 uncultured Anaerolineaceae bacterium
TTGTTGCTGGTCACGCGGAAGACGCGTAAATCCGCCAGACGCAGCACGTAGATTTCGTTGTTGCCGTCACGGAAGGATGTAAATGCCAGCCATTCGCCGTCGGGCGAGAAGCTGGGCGCCAGGTTATCACCGCCGTCGGTGAGCTGCTGCAAGCTACCGCCGTTCTCGGCCACGATATAGATCTCCCTGTCTCCCCGAGGGCCGGCGTAAAACGCCAACCACTGACCGTCCGGCGACCAGGAGCTGCGCCCGCCAATTTCCATGGCTTCGCGCATCAATGGATAGGTTTTCTTACCGCTGGCATCTGTGATCCACAGGGTGGTGACACCGCCGGCATTGGAGGCAAAGGCCACCCGCAGCGCATCCGGCGACCAGGTGGGGTCCAATTGCCCGCCGCCGTTCTCCACCAGGGGACGGGCGTTGGAGCCGTCGGTTTTCATCACCCAGATCGACTGTGACCCGCCGCTTTCCAGCGTAAAGATAATGCGGTTGCCCTTGGGGGAGATCTCCGGGGCGTAGCAATTGCCCAGGTTATTCGTCAGCTGGGTCAGGTTGTTCCCCTGTGTATCCATCAGGTAAATTTCGAAGTTGCCGTCCAGACGGGAGGAGAAAGCGATCACCTCGCCGTCCGGCGAAAGGGATGGGTAGTAGCTGGTGGCTTTTTCATCCGTCAGCTGGCGCGCACCGGAACCGTCCGCGTTCATCAGGCAGATCTGGTCGTATTCGCCGTCAAAGCAGGTGTAGACGATCTTGCCGGGCAGCGGCAGGTCAAGCCTGGGCGCAGGGGCGGTATCGGTGGGTCTCACAGCGGGTTGGGACGGTTCGCCGGCCTGAGTGGGCGGCAGGGTGGGGAAGAAAGGCAGCCCGGGTTGGGCAGCGGTATCTGCAGTTGGGGCTGGTGCAAGGCCTTCCCCTGCGGTGGGCGCAGGCAGCAGACCACCTACCTGGGTCGCATTGGCTGCCGGCAGCGGCTGGGAGTACTGCGGTGTGCCAGCGATATCCAGTAAGGCAGTCGGCGGCAAGCCTCGATTGATCATCCAGATAAGCAGAAATAGCGCCAGGATGCAAACTTCTAACAGCAGAGCGCCGGCGATAATTACGATCCAGCGTTTACGCCAATCGTCATTCTCTTTGAAATAATTTGCCATACAGTGGATTTTACCACTCGATCAGGATTTTATTCTTCGTTTCTGGGTCAAGGTAACCCGTGGGGCAGACGGAGATACACGCACCGCAGCGCCCGCAATCGGCGCTGCCGGACCAGGAGACGATGCGCAAATCGTAGCCCTTACCGGAAAAACCCAGCGCGCCGCGCCCCGTTTTGGCGCACGCCCGCACACAAAGCCCACACAAGATGGAGCTCGTTTAGCAACGAAACGCGTTCGCCGGTGTTGTCCATGACAGGTTGATTATAATGTAGTCTCCGTTGATACTATTCTGTAAAGGGAATAATTTACCCAAAAGTACCCAATAGATACCACAAAGTGGGTATGGAAATCCTTATTCCAAATATTGCCCTACCTGTGTTAAACTTAGCAAAATTTTTTAGTGCGTCGCGGGAAAATCATCGGTAAGGAATGCTGCAGGGTCCTTGGAACTGGTGTACACACTCATTTTCCAATCAGCAAAACTCGGCGATCTCCCCCATATACTGGAGGAATTGCAGCGCGCACGCAGCCTGCTTGATGAAAAAACACCGGTTGAGCGCGTTTACGGGTTGAGCGGCGGCGCGCTGGCTGCCCTGGCGTATGCCCTGGCACGCAGCGCACAGCTCCACCCGCGTACCTGGAGTGCAGCTGCCACCGCCATCGAAGATACATATGGATATCTCATGCACGCCCGCAGCCGGAACCTGCGCAGGCTCAATCTCAACCCCTGGTATGGGGTGCACAACCTGAACCCGCTGAGACGCTGGTTGGAACAGCGCCTGCTGTATTACAGCCAGGCGGCGAGCCTGCAAAAGAGCGCTCCGCTCAAGGTTTCCGATATCCCATTTCCGCTCTACCTGTGCAGCATGGATCACGACGGCAGGTTCATACCGTTCGGTCCGCCGCAGGAAGAATTCCAATTTCAATACTTTACCACGCATATCGGTCCGCCCAAAGACGCGCCGCTTGTGGATGCGCTGATTGCAGCATTGAGCACCATGCTGTCAACAGAACCGGTGCTCATCCACGGCGACTGGCAGAGGGACTGTCGACCGGCAATCGTCAACGCGGCAGCTATCGTGGCGGATATGCAGGATTGCGACCCGCGCACAATCCTGCGCAGCACACCCCACGCCCCCATCCGCCCGTGGAAGCAAAACTGGCTGACATCTTCGTTCATCATGCATTCGCAGAATGAGCGCAACCAGGTCTTGCTGGCAGAGGCTTACCTGGATTTGCGTGCCCGCCACCTGGATTTACAGCGCCAGGAAGCGGAGCTGCTGGCAGCGGCTGGCATTTCAGTTCAGGGGCGCCTTGAGTCACCCGTATCAGACCCAAATGTAAGCTATACGCAGTCATTTTCAACAGATCACATTAGCTATGCGCAATCCATATCGCCCCATTTTGAAAACTATACGCACCCAGCACAGCCGTCATCCCCAGTGCTGCGCCACATCGACCTGCCGTACATCGGCAGCACTGAAGCCGCAACCAATATGCGCCAATCGGTGGAAAACAAAGCCGATTTGCTGGCAACCTTCCAAAAAATCCTGGATGGGCAGCTAGATGGTTATCCCTTTGACCAACCTGCCAACGTGATTTACGGCGCTGGCGGGTTTTCGGGCATCCTGGCAGGGTTAACCACCACGCATGCTGTGGATAAGGGGTTTGCATCCGGCGGCGGCAAGATCCAGCAAATCTTCGGGGTTTCCGCCGGTGTGCTCAACGGCTTCTTTCACGCTGTAATGGAGGCTGCGCGCCAGAACCCTGAACTTTACCGCGCGCCAGCGCAGCACGCCCTACAAAACCTGGAAGATTTTATCTCCCAGATCACCATGAAGCACTTTGCCCGCATCAACACCCACCCTGCCAGGTTGTGGCAGGGGTTTGCCAACCTGGACCCGTTAGAAAAATTCCTGCATGAGAAGCTTGCTGCCTACACCGGCTCCGACCACCCCGAAACGCTGACTTTTGATGACATCCAGCTCCCGCTGACAATCGCAGTCGCCCGCAGGGACGGCTTCACCGATTTCCTGGGAATGACCAACCTGGACCGGCATTATATGTTTGCGCGGCAGGAATGGCATGTGCGCCCGGCGCCAGTGATCAAAGCCATCCTGGCTGGCTGGAGCATGAATACGTATATCCAACCCACTCGCCTGGGGGACCAAACCTATACCGACGGCGGCGGTACTTTCTACGATATCGGGTTGTTTGCCGCCTGTCTTGACCCGCAGCTCACCAACCTGATCAACATCCACCTGGATGAGCCGGAAGGGTACAGTTACAACTTCCCGCCCCGCCCGCACCTGCTGCGCATCCTGTTCGATACGCACAATTTTTCCTTTCCCGAAGAACGGCGGCGCATGCGCTTGATCAGCAATTTGCTGTATCAGCACGAAGCCTTGCGGCGCCGTTATGCTCGTTTGCTGCAAGCAGCACCGCCAGCTGCCGCCACCCGGTTGACCTTACCGCCCGATTTCCGCCGCACCTGGTGGGTGGATCCCCAGGCAGGTGCACCATCCAATGATGTGACAGCTTAAAACAGGCAAGCGGGCTATTTTGTGATGCATCAGCCTGAACCAGGCTGGAACTTATTTCTTAAAGGAGAACTTATTCCATGACTGTATCTTCTGAAAAACTCAGCCGCCTGACAAAACTCGCTTTTGGCGCAGGTGACCTGGGCCCGGCAATTGTCGCAGCCATCAACGGATTTTATCTCAATGCCTTTCTGTTAGATGTTGCCGGGCTCAGACCTGCCGCCGCGGGTACGATCTTCTTGCTGGCAAAGATTTGGGATGCGGTGAATGACCCATTTCTTGGCACGCTTTCTGACCGCACAAAAACCCGCTGGGGCAGACGCCGCCCCTGGCTACTCTTTGCAGCCATCCCCTTTGGTTTGGCGTTCTTCCTGCAGTGGCTGGTGCCGCCCATGGGCGATACTGGCAAGTTCTTTTATTACCTGGTGGTGGCGATCTTGCTGGATACTGCCTATACGGCAATCAACGTACCGTATGCAGCGCTGACGCCCGAACTTACCCACGATTACGATGAGCGAACCAGCCTGTCATCTTACCGCTTTAGCTTCTCCATCCTGGGCGGCGTTCTGGCGGCGTTTTTCCACAGCATGATCGTAGGCATGTTTGAAAGTCCCATCCAGGGGTATGCTGTCAGCGCAGCAGTGTGGGCTTTCTTTATTACCGTGCCAAATTTCATCACCTTTGCCTTCACGCGCGAAACGCACTACCTGGAAGACCGTCCCAAGGGACCAGGTTTTTACGAAGGGCTGAAAATCGCCTTCAAAAACAAGGCGTTTGTTTATGTCACGGTGATCTACCTGCTCTCGTGGTTATCCATCCAGTTTGTGCAAAACAACCTGCTTTTATATGTGAAGTACTGGATCGGCGCAGAAAGCCAGTTCGGCTTTTTGATCCTGGGGATCCAGTTTTCAGCCTTCATCTTTCTTTTGATCTGGGCACGTATCAGCGAAAAGACCGGCAAACAATTTGTCTATTACCTGGGTATGGGCATCTGGGTGCTTGTCGCTATCGCCCTCTTCCTGGTCCAACCGGGTCAATTTGCCCTGCTGATGTTTATTGCCATCATCGCCGGGGCTGGGGTGAGCATCGGGTACCTTATCCCATGGAGTATGCTGCCGGATGTGATCGAGCAGGATGAATTGGAAACCGGGCAGCGGCGCGAGGGATTGTTCTATGGTTTCTTTGTGTTTTTGCAAAAGCTGGGTCTCTCGCTGGGGCTGGCAATTTCCAATTACGCGCTTGAGCTGACGGGCTATATCAACCAGGTAGCCGGTCAACCACAACCTGTCCAACCCGATTCGGCGCTGATGGCGCTGCGTGTCTTTGTCAGCTTTGTGCCGGCGGTGATCCTGCTGGCAAGCATCCAGGTGGTGCGCAGCTACCCGATCACCCGCGAGCGCCACCATGCCATGCGCCAGGAGCTGGAGCGGCGCAGGTTGGCACAGGCTGCTCCACCGGCTGATTAGTGGATCAATACAGCGTTGTGCGGCGCATTACGCTTACCCTCGTCGATTATAAGCGCTGCGTGCCAGGTAGATGATGGTTAGAAAAATTCTGCACCTGGACCTGGATGCCTTCTTCTGCGCAGTGGAGGAGCAATTGGATGCCTCCCTGCGCGGCAAGGCCTTTGCCGTCGGCGGGAGACCCGACCAACGCGGGGTGATCGCTTCCTGTTCTTACCCGGCGCGCAAATTTGGCGTGCACTCCGCCATGCCCAGCGGGCAGGCGCTGCGACTGTGCCCGGAGCTGATCCTGGTGCGGCACCGCCACCACGTCTACAGCCAGGTAAGCGAAAAAGTGATGCAGCGCTTGTACGACCTCACCCCGCTGGTCGAGCAAATCTCGATCGATGAAGCATTTATCGATGCCAGCGATCTGCCCGAAAGCGCATCCGAAATCGCCAGCCGCCTGCAGGCGCGCATCCGCGACGAGCTGGACCTGCCCTGTTCCATCGGCGCAGCCAGCAACAAGCTGGTGGCGAAGATCGCCAATGACGTGGGCAAGGCTGCCGCGCGCGGGCTGGGAAAGCCTCCCAGTGCCATCACCGTGGTGCCGCCCGGGCAGGAGGCCGCATTTCTGGCGCCTTTACCCGTGGATGCCTTGTGGGGGATCGGTCCAAAAACCGCCCAAAAGCTGCAGGCGATGGGTATCCAGACCATAGGCGACCTGGCGCAAAAGCCGCCGGCCGAGCTGGCTGCTGCCTTTGGCAAGTTGGGACAGGAATTTTCGCTGCACGCCCGCGGCATTGATGAACGCCCGCTCATCACCTTCCACGAGCCAAAATCAGTCAGCCGCGAGACGACTTTCGTGCGTGATGTGGCACAGCGTGAGCAGCTCGTTCAAACATTGAAAGAGCTAAGTGAAAGCGTCAGCCACAATCTCAAGCGTGAGGCGCGTTTTGGCGCCACGGTGAAGATCAAGTTACGCTGGTCGGATTTCACCACCCTGACGCGCCAGGCTACCCTGTCTCAACCCACCGCTGATGCGGAAATCATCTACCATTCAGCGCTGGCTTTATTCGATGCCGCATGGAAAAAGAACCAGCCTGTACGCCTGATCGGGGTGGGGGTGAGCAACCTTTGCCCACAAGTGCAGCAACTCAGCTTATTTGACCCCATGCAAAAACACCTGACGCCCGAGCAAGAACAAAAGCTGCAGACAGCCATCAGCGATTTGCGCAAGCGTTTTGGCGATCACATCCTGCAGCAAGGAGATGTTTTCAAAGAGCCCCCCAAAAAGGCCTGATAAGCCGCAAAAGATGGACATATAAGGTAAAATAGTGCGTTACTTCATCCCAGCATGATAAAAAAACAAAAGAAAGAGGAATTCACTGGATGACCCCAGAAAGACCCGACCTGACCGGCTTGCCTGAAATCGTAAGGAGTTATATCCTCAGCCTGGAAGCCGAGTTGGATAAATTGCGCACAAAGAAATCCCAACCGCCTGCAGCTCGCAGCCGCGCCGTCCCAGAAGAAGAGGACGATCTGCCATTGCCGGAAGAGCTGGATGAACCAGCGGAACCCGAAACAACCATCCAGGTGATCACCGTCTCCGCCAGCGGGCTGGCAAAACGCACTCCCCGTCACCTGTATACCCGCCAGCGCCGGGGCGGTATGGGCGTCTTCGATCTGGAGATCGGACAGGAGGATGCACCTGCTATCCTGGCAATCGCCGACATCAGCCAGCATTTGCTGCTGTTCACAAACTTCGGGCGCGCTTTTCGTTTACCCGTTAGCGCCATCCAACAAACAGGCGTGCGGGCAAAGGGCGAAACTATCGTAAAGAAATTCAATCTTGCCGAAGACGAAAAACTGGTTTGCCTGCTGACCGACCAGGCGCAGGGTTACGTGGCATTAGCCGGGCATAACGGCATGGTGCGCCTGCTGCGACACCATATATTCGGCGAGCACATGAAACCCGGTACCCCCCTTTTAGATCTTAAGCAGTTCGGCCAGTTGGCCTCCGCCTGCCGTACCACAGGCGACGGAGAGCTTTTGATCGTCACCCGGCAGGGCAAAGCCATCCGTTTTAGCGAAAAAGCTATTCCACCCCAGGGAGGGCTGGGCATCCGGCTTGCCGGTGATGACCAGGTGGCGAGGATCTTACCCGTCGGGGATCACAGCGGCGCCTTCCTGCTCAGCGCCGATGGAAAAGGCACCGTACGCCTGATGGACGGCTTTGCAGCCAACAAATCGCCGGGCGCCAGCGGGAAAATTGCTATCCACACTGACAGCCTGGTCAGCGCGCTGTGTGTGGACGACCAGGAAGATATCTTCATCATCTCTCGTCTGAGCAAGATGATCCGGTTCCGCGTCCAGGATGTACCCCAAAAAGACGGCACGGTCCAGGGCGTAATCTGTATGTCCTTGCGCGGCGATGCCCCCGTGGCTGCAGCCGTCAGCCCAGGAGATTTGTTATGACCACTTATTTTGTAATTGTCAATCCGACATCGGGACGCGGGGCAGGAAAAGCCATAATCCCTGCGCTGCGCGAATTGCTCGACGCCCACGGACTGCAGTACCAACTGGTTGAAACCGAACGCCCCTGGCATGCGGCCGAGCTGGCGCGCCAAGCGGCCGCCCAAGGGGTTGACGTGGTGGTGGCTGTGGGCGGCGACGGCACATCCAATGAGGTCATCAACGGGTTGATGCTGGCCAGGCAAGCCGGTGAAGGTCAGGGCGCCCTGGGGGTGATCAGCGTGGGGCGCGGCAATGACTTTGCATTTGGCGCCGGTATTCCGGCAGAGATGAAGGACGCTGTACAGGCGCTGGCTGCTGACCAGCGCGCCTGGATGGATATCGGCAAAGTCAGCGGCGGAGACTACCCCGATGGTCGATTTTTTGGCAACGGGGTGGGGATCGGTTTTGACGCTGTTGTCGGGTTCGAAGCGTTGAAGATGAAGCGCCTTCATGGCTTTGCATCCTATATGGTGGCAGCCTTGAAGACCATTTTCCTCTATTACACACCACCCAGGGTGAAGGTCACATACGATGGCCAATCCTTGGAGACCCACACGCTCATGGTTTCGATCATGAACGGGCGCAGGATGGGTGGGGGCTTTCACATGGCCCCGGAAGCCGCCATGGATGACAGCCTGTTTGATATCTGCCTGGCTGAAAAGGTCAGCCGACCGAGAATTTTCGCCCTGATCCCGCGCTTTATGCAGGGCAGCCAGGCCAGCCATCCAGCGATTAAGACCATGCGTACACAGAGTATCACCGTCCAGGCCCTGCAGGGCTCGCTGCCTGCTCACGGCGACGGCGAAACGATCTGCCTGGCCGGGGACAACCTCTTTATGGAAATCCTGCCCCAGCAGATTGAAATCGTGACCCCCGGTCTTCCGGGCTCAAAGGTGCATGCATGAACATGGCGGCGACGGTAGTCAACAGCACAATCAAGCAAATCTCCAGGATGCTGTGCCAGGTAGATGACAGCCAGCTGCACCTGGTGCCGCATCGCGGTCCGTTAATCCTGGTCACCAATCACATCAATTTTATTGAAGTTCCGCTGATGTACACCCACCTGCTGCCGCGTCCGGTGACTGGGTTTATTAAATCCGAAACCTGGGATAACCCGGCGATGGCGGTGCTATTTAATATGTGGCAGGGGATTCCCATCCGGCGCGGGGAAGCGGATCTCTCCGCCATTCGCCTGGGGCTGCAAGCCTTGCAGCAGGAGAAAATCCTGACCGTAGCCCCGGAAGGCACGCGCAGCGGCAGCGGCAAGCTTGGCCCTGGGCGAGCCGGGGTGGTGCTGATGGCCTTACAAAGCCAGGCGCCGGTTTTGCCGGTGGCTTACTACGGCGGTGAAAAGCTGCGCGCCAATCTCACTCATCTACGCAGAACGCCATTCACCATTGTCGTTGGTTCTCCTTTTAAACTCAATCCCGGGTCTGAACGAGTGACCCGGGAGGTGCGGCAACAAATGGCGGACGAGATCATGTACCAGCTTGCTGCACTGCTGCCGCATGAATATCGCGGCATCTACAGCGACCTCAGCCAGGCGAGCGAGACCTACCTGCGCTTTGAACCGCCGTATGCCAGCAACCTGGTTTCTAATCGCCCCGATTTTATCTGATCATCCCGTGACGCCTGAGTGAAGTCGTCAGGATTTCGTTGACCAACTCTGTATGGTCGATGCCTTCTGCCGCGGCTTCAATCACCAGGTCGGATATCCCCGGCGCCAGACCCGGCAGTGGATTAATTTCCAGGATATATGGTTTCCAATTGTCATTCGCATCCAGGCGGAAATCCACTCGCGAGACATCATATGCGCCAACCACGCGAAATACTGCGGCAGTGTACCAGTTCAAGTCATCCACCATCGCTTCATCCAACGGCGCCGGACACAGGTAATTGAGCTGGTCAGCCAGCGCAGTTTTCAGCCGGTTGCTGTACACCGCATCGCTTTCCAGGTAAGGTTTGAGATCCACTTCCATTGGCGGGTAGAAATGTAACCCGGCTTCGATGCGCAGCAGGTCCTCATTATGCGGCATGCGGCGGGCAACCGGACCTCTCAGGTTCCCCACGACACCCACCGTGACTTCTCTCCCCTCGATAAACTTTTCCACCAGGGCGGTTTGCTTATAACGCTTAATGACGTAGGCGATTTGCTCGCGCAGCTCTTCTTCGTTATTGACGATCGATTTCGCCGAAACCCCCATCCCGGTGCCTTCATGGCTGGGTTTGACAAACATGGGGAAGGTCATGTCTTCGCTTAAAGGCTCGTCCACCCGTTCAAACACCTGAAAAGGCGGTGTGGGCAAGTCGTGATAGGTGAGCACGCGTTTGGTGATCGGTTTATCCAGCGCCAGCGCCAGGGTCAGCACCTTGGAGCCGGTGTATGGGATGCGCAGCATTTCCAGGAGCGACGGCACATGTGCTTCACGCGCATCGCCAAAATGCCCCTCGCAGATATTGAAACAAATATCCGGCTGATACTTGCGCACAGTGTCCACCAGGGTGAGATCGCCTTCAAGGAATTCGCTCTCATGCCCCCCGGCACGGATAGCTTCCACCAGTGCCTGGACCGTTGATTCGGAATCCAGATCATCCCACTGGTCTTCGGTCATCCCCTCCCATTTGGGTGCATTCTTCTTCAGATTTGCCAGCACAGCTACACGAAATTTCTTCATGATCCACCTCTATCTATTTTAGAATTTTCGTAACCATTCCCTCGCATGCTCAGCGCTTGAAAACTGCAAGCCAGCACACAGGCGCCGCACCCGCTGCAGCGCGCCCATTCAATGACCGGAGGCTCACCCGGCTCGATCAGCACCAGCGCCCGCGTTTTGCAGGCTGCCCTCGCCAGGCAAGGAGTGCAGCCCTGGCAGCGAGTTACGTCAATCAGCGGGCGCAGCATATTATTTCGCTGTGGATCCAGGCGCGGTAGTGAATGTAACCCATGTGGCACATTGGCAGTATTATACTTTGATCATTGAAAATCGATAAAAAATGCCTGCTCGAGATTCGCTTTGCCAATAAGGTTTACTGGTTCTTATACCCCAGCACCAGCCCCTGGCTTTTATTGATCAGAAAGAAGCCGTGTTGATCGATTTCCTGCTGAACCATTTCTGCAATCTGCTCCATTACCTCCCCCTCTGCTTGAAGCGGAATATCCCAAAGTGAACGTAAATATGTCAGCACAGGTGCCACCTGTGTGACATGCAGGTCAGCCTGGTAAATGCGCAGCTCTGCGTGCGCAAAATGCCCGGAAAGCATCTGCACTGCAGATTCGAGCGGGAAACGGCGGCTTTGGCCTCGGTGACCGCCCTCGTATTCCGGAAAGTGGGTCGAAATCAGCTCATTCAGCTGGCGCATATGCCCCAGCCCGTTTGTGGCTGCACACAGCACACCGCCCGGTTTTAAGATGCGCGCCAGCTCACTGAGCGCCTGCGCTATATCCGGCACGTGATACAGCATATGATTGGCAAATGCCAGGTCAAACGAACTGTCCGGGAAAGGGATGTGCTGGGCATCCAGCTGCATATAATCTATGCGCAAGGCCTCTACCCCAGCCAGGTTGCGGCGCGCTTGCTGCACCATCCCCGCTGACAGGTCGCCAATTACCGCCTGTACCCCTTGCGGCAAGCGATTCTGGTTTTCGCGCCAGAAATCAGCCGGACCGCAACCTGCTTCAAGCGCACACATCCCCGCTTGGAAAGCCAATTGGTCGCGCACCCAATGCTGCCAGGGATAATCATTTGTACCGAAAAGGCGGTGGATCTGGATGCGCGCTTCCAGGTTCGCCGATGTGCCGTACTGTACCTCTTTCAGGTACGCCTGGTCGAAAATCCTGTCGCTGTCGTCTTTTTTTCTCATCTGCTTCCCTCGGCACGTGTGCTGTCGTTTTTATCCTGCAAGATGCTATAATCAGTACTGGTTCATTGTATTCGCATTTGGTTATCAATGAAAGAGGTGCCTGCAATATGCGTATTTTAACCGAAGCACAAGAAAAAATCATCAATGAAGAACGCAAGGTATTGCACTCCTTGCACACCTCATTGATCCAGTTTGGCGTTTCCCCCGCCGACCAGAAAACCCTGGCAGAGAGCATCCAGCAGCTGGACGATCTTTTCCTGCTGGTGGTTGTAGGCGAATTTAACGCCGGCAAAAGCGCTTTCATCAACGCCTTGATGGGCGAGAAGTTGCTACCCGAAGGCGTGACCCCAACCACCGCCCAGATCAATATCCTGCGCTACGGCTCAAGCCAACAGCGCACGGTGATCAGCGAACAGCAGCATGTGCTCACCCTGCCGGCGGAGCTGTTGATGGAGATCAGCATCGTGGATACGCCCGGCACAAATGCCATTCACCGCGCTCACGAAGCCATTACCAGCCAGTTTGTGCCGCGCTCCGACCTGGTGCTTTTTATCACCTCCGTCGACCGTCCTTTCACCGAAAGCGAACGCGCCTTTTTGGAACGCATCCGCGATTGGGGAAAGAAGGTTGTGATTGTGCTCAACAAGATCGACATCCTGGAAAGCGAAACTGAGCTACAGCAAGTCGAAAAGTTTGTCTCTGAGAATGCACACCTGCTGCTGGGCGTCACGCCGGAGATATTCCCCGTTTCATCTCGCCTGGCCTTGCGCGCCAAGCTGGGCGATACGCAGTCCTGGGAACCCAGCCGTTTTGAAGCGCTTGAAAGTTATATCCGCAATACGCTGGATGAGAAAAGCCGTCTGCGCTTGAAGCTGCTCAACCCGCTGGGTGTGGGGATGCACCTGGCGCAGCAGAATATCGACCTGGTGCACGACCGGCTGGAGCTGCTGGCAGATGACCTGAAAATGCTGGAAGATGTCGACAGCCAGCTCAATGTCTACAAAGAAGATATGCAGCGCGATTTCAATTACCGTATGTCGGATATCGAAAACATCCTGTACGAGATGGAGCAGCGCGGCGATACCTACTTTGATGAGACCTTCCGCCTGGCGCGCATCCCAGACCTGCTGAGCAAAGACCGTATTCGCCGTGAATTCGAAGTGCAGGTGGTTGGTGAGGTGCCGCAGCGCATCGAGCGCAAGGTCACCGAGCTGATCGATTGGTTGGTGGATTCAGATTTGCGCCAGTGGCAGGCTGTCAACGGCCACCTGAGCGAACGCAGGCGCCAACACCAGGAGCGCATCGTTGGCGAATCGCAGGCAGTATCAGGGTTTCATTTTGACCGCGAGCGCTTGATCGAAACCGTAAGTCGCGAGGCGCAGCGTGTGGTAGATAGCTACGATAAGACCCTGGAAGCCGAAGCCATCGCCCAGGGTGCACAAGAAGCTGTCGCTGCCTCCGCCATCGTGGAAGTAGGCGCCATCGGTTTGGGTGCGCTGATCACTTACCTGGCAACTACCATGGCGGTGGATGTCACCGGTATCCTGTTCGCCAGCCTGGTGGCCGTACTGGGCATCTTTGTCATCCCGGCCAAACGGCGCTCGGCGAAAAAAGATATGCATGAGAAAGTCGCCGCACTAAGAGAACAGCTAGCCAATTCGCTGCGCAGCCAGTTTGAACAGGAAATCAGCCGCAGCCTGCAGCGCATCAATGAAGCCATCTCGCCGTATACCCGGTTTGTGCGCGCCGAGCGGGACAAACTGCTGGGTGCGCAAAATGAGATGGACCAGGTAAAAACCTCCCTGGCCCAGATCAGAGCCCAAATCGACGATCTTTAGCAATGGGAGTGCGATATCCGGTCGTCGTAAGGCAGAGCCGCCCCACACCGCCAATGTTAAACGGACGAATTCCTTGACATGGGTTTTTTCCGTGGTAAACTCGAAATGTTCGAAACAAATCTTTAGAAAGGAGCAGGCGCAAGATGGATTTCGTGATCAACCGACAACCCTTCCACAATGAAGTCAGCGGTCCCGCTGTTCTTCCTTGTCGTGGTGCGCCTGTTTGCTGCTAAGCCTGTAGTTTTTTTGGCTCTTGATTTCCAGCCACGGTGCACCTGAAGCACCGTGGCTTTTTTTGTCTATTATCGTTTTTTGCTTTCGTTCGGAGATTACTTTCGTGACCACAACATTGAAAACCGACACTTATGATCTAAAGGAAATTGCCCAATCCGGGCGAATAAAAAGCCTGTGGCGCTTGATGAGCGGGTTTCACCTGTCCTACCTGGGCGCCAATCTCAGCCTGGGTGTGGCAGCTGTCTTGAAAACATCCACCTTCTTGCTGCTCAGCTTCTTCGTGGACGAAGTGCTGGGTAAACCCGAGCAAAGCCACTTGCTGCCCTGGGTGGGTGCGGGTTTCCTGGCGTTGGCCGCCCTGGAAGGCACATTCACCTTTTTCAGTGGGCGGCTGGCGGCTTTTACTGCTGAAGGGATGGTGCGCCGCCTGCGCAACTACCTGTACGATCACATCCAGCGTCTTTCCTTTGCCTACCACTCTCGTACACAAACCGGTGAGTTGATCCAGCGCGCCACTTCAGATGTCGATGCTTTGCGGCGTTTCTTTGCAGAGCAAGCCATCGGCATGGGGCGCATCATCTTCCTTTTCACGATCAACTTTATCGCCATCTACAATCTAAACAACAACCTGGCATGGATTTCGATCGCCACCATCCCTTTCGTCCTGGTTGCTTCGATTTTCTTCTTCAAGCGCATTTACAAGATCTATGATTTGTACCAGGAACAAGAAGCCCGGCTCACTACCACCTTGCAGGAAAACCTGAGTGGAGTGCGGGTGGTCAAGGCCTTTGCCCGCCAGGGTCATGAGATCGCCAAGTTTGAGAAGGAAAACTGGAAGAAGTTTGAACGCGGTCGCGAGCTGACGCGCGTGCATGCTTTCTTCTGGCCGGTTACCGATATCATCTGCAGTTTTCAATTGTTAACCGGTTACATCAGCGGCGCCATCATGGCGATTAACGGCGTGATCAGCGTCGGGGATTACCTGGCTTTCGCTGGGTTGGCAGTATGGCTGGTGTGGCCTATCCGCAACATGGGGCGCCTGGTCGTGCAGACCTCTACCGCCATGGTCTCGCTAAAACGCGTGACGAAAGTCATTCAAGAAAACCGTGAAGATCTGCTAACTGGCGCTAGTCCTGCGCCATCCGCGGTGCGCGGCGAAATCGTATTCGATGATGTCCACTTTCATTACGACGACGACCCCGCGGCCGTGCTGAAGGGTGTATCCTTCCACTGCAAACCGGGGCAATCGATCGCCCTGCTCGGCTCCACTGGCTCGGGCAAGACCAGCCTTGTTAATTTACTGCCGCGCTTTCACGATTATACATCCGGCAGCATCCTGCTGGACGGCGTCGAGCTCAAAGAATACTCGCGCAAATTCCTACGCAGCCAGATCGGCATCGTGGAACAGGAACCCTTCCTGTTTTCCCGCACCATCCGCGACAACATCACCTATGGTGTGGGTCGGGAGGTCTCGCAGGCAGAGATCGAAGCCGCTGCCCGTGCGGCTGCTGTGCACGATGTGATCTGCACCTTCCCGGATGGCTACAGCACCCTGGTGGGAGAAAAGGGCGTCACCCTTTCCGGCGGTCAAAAACAGCGCGTGGCAATCGCCCGCACCTTGCTCAAAAACCCGCGCATCCTGATCCTGGATGACTCTACCTCGTCTGTGGATCTGGAAACCGAAGCCGAAATCCGCCAGGCGCTGGAAGACCTGATGCACGAGCGCACCAGTTTTATCATCGCACACCGCATCCAGAGCGTGATGAACGCCGACCTGATCCTGGTGATGGATAAAGGCGAAGTCGTCCAGGTGGGTGATCATGAAACCCTGTTGGCGCAAGAAGGGATTTACCGCCAGATATTCAACATTCAGACCCGCATTGAAAGCGAGCTGGAGTTGGAGATCGCCACCGCATCGGTCGATCCCAGCGCGGCAGGCGGTAACGGACATGGAAAAACGATCGACAATGGAAAAACCATCATCGAAGAGGCACTACGATGACAGATAACTATTTTGAAGAAGAAGAATTTGACACTCAATTCAGCGGAAAAACTGTACTGCGCATCCTTTCGCAAACACGCCCGCACTGGAAATGGGTGATGGGTTTTCTCATCTCGGTGATCATCGTCTCTATCCTGGACGGCTACTTCACCTTCCTGGGCAAACGCATCGTCGATGAAGGCATTATGGCGGGCAATCGGGAAGCGCTGCTGCAAATTGCTTCAATTTTTGGAGCCATGATCTTCATCCAGGCAGTGACTGTGTTTGGCTTTATCTACCTGTCCAGCGTGCTGGGTGAGCGCATCCGCTACGACCTGCGTAAAAAGCTTTTCGAGAACCTGCAGCGCCTATCGCTTTCCTATTACGGGCGTACCCCGGTAGGTTGGATCATGTCGCGCGTCACCTCGGATACCGAACGCGTGGCAGATCTGGTGACCTGGGGGCTGCTGGATGTGACCTGGGCGATCACCAATATCCTTACCTCAGCCTACTTTATGCTGAGGATCAACTGGCGCCTGGCCAGCCTGGTGTTGATGATCGTACCGCTGCTGATCGTGGTGGGTATCCAGTTCCGCAGGAAGATCCTTTTCGAGTACCGTAATGTGCGCAAGATCAACTCCAAGATCACCGGGGCATACAACGAAAATATCACCGGTGTGCGGGTGGTGAAGGCGCTTGGACGTGAAGAAGAAAACCTGAAGGAGTTTAGCGATCTGACCGGCGGGATGTACCGCTCCAGTTACCGCGCCGCCTGGCTTTCCGCCCTCTTCCTGCCCAGTGTGCAGATCATCAGCGCAGTGGCAGTGGGCGGCGTGGCCTGGTACGGCGGCTGGCAGGCGCAGGTGGGCGGCATCACCATCGGCGGTATCCAGGCTTTTATCTCTTACATCACCTTTATGATGTGGCCGATCCAGGATATTGCCCGCGTGTTCGCAGAGATGCAGCAAAGCATCGCCTCGGGCGAGCGCATGTACTCCTTGATCGATGCCGTGCCGGATATCCAGGATAAACCCAACGCCAGCGATCCCGGCAGCATCCAGGGTGAAATCCGTTTTGAGCACGTGGATTTCTATTATGATGCTGAGAAACCGGTGCTGCAGGACTTTGACCTGACGGTGAAAGCCGGCGAAACCATCGCCCTGGTTGGCCCCACTGGCGGCGGCAAATCTACCATCGTCAACCTGTTGTGCCGTTTTTACGAACCCAAGCGCGGCCGCATCACTATCGCCGGGCGCGACTACACCGACCTGGGGCTGCACGCCATCCAATCCCGCATCGGCATTGTGCTGCAAACGCCGCATTTGTTTTCCGGCAACATCCGCGAGAACATCCGCTATGGGCGCCTGGATGCAACGGACGAAGAAGTGGAACAGGCCGCCCAAACTGCAGGCGCACACGACTTTATCATGGGCTTTGAGAAGGGGTACAACGAAGAAGTCGGCGAGGGCGGGAACCTACTCAGCACCGGACAAAAGCAATTGATTAGCCTGGCGCGCGCCGTGCTGGCAAAACCGGAAATCTTTATCATGGACGAAGCCACCAGCTCGATCGATACCCTTACCGAAACGTTGATCCAGCGCGGTATGGAGAATCTGATGCAGGGGCGTACCAGCTTTATCATCGCTCACCGGCTGAGCACGATCCGCCGCGCCGACCGCATCCTGGTGATCGAGGATGGGCACATCCGCGAGGCGGGCACGCACCACCAGCTGCTGCGTAAGAAAGGTTATTACTACCATCTTTACACGCGCCAGTTCCGCCATGAGATGAGCCAGGAGTACGATCTGGACCGTTGGACCGGTACTGAAGCTGCCGCTGCCGCGGATTAAGATTTCTCTGCAGGAAATTGGTAGACAGTGCAGCAGACAAGCGATAGAATAGAGGTTTGCTGCACTTTCTTTATCATTAAGGATACATCGTGAAATTTTTTGAGCGCCTGAATTTTAAACAGTACCCATCGCAATTTCGCTTGATGTTCTGGGGCATGATGCTGAGCACCATCGGCAGCAGCATGATCTGGCCATTCCTGATCATCTACGTCTCTGAAAAACTGCAGCTGCCCCTTACCGCTGTGACCAGCCTGCTCACCATCCAGGCCACATCATCGATCATCGCTTCCTTCCTTGCCGGCCCGGTGGTGGATCGCTTTGGGCGCAAGTGGATCATGGTGGTCAGCCTGCTGCTAAACGGCATCGCCTATGTTTTTATCAGCCAGGCGGAAACCCTGCCTGTTTTTGCGGTTTTGATGGCCATCAGCGGGTTTGTCAACCCGCTCTACCGCGTGGGCGCGGATGCCATGTTGGCGGATTTGATCCCTGAAAAGGATCGGGTAGAGGCATATTCTTTACTGCGCATGGGCAACAACGCCGGGATCGCCATCGGCCCCGCTGTCGGTGGTTTTGTGGCCTCAGCATCCTATTCCACCGCATTCTTTATCGCTGCCGCCGGGATGAGCAGCTACAGTATGCTGCTGGCGTTCTTTGCCAAAGAGACCCTGCCCCGCTTACAGCCCGGATATATCAAGACAGCTGTCATCAAAGAACCCCTGGGCGGTTATCTGGAGATCTTAAAAAACAAGAAATTTATGCGTTTCGCCGTAGCAATGACCATGGTGATGGTTTGTGCATCGTTCATGTGGGTGCTGATGCCGGTGTATTCCAAGCAAAACTTCGGCGTGCCCGAGAGCCAGTACGGCTTTATCCCCACCACCAATGCGGTCATTGTGGTCACCCTGCAAATGTTGATGACCAGCTGGACCAAGAAGCTCAACCCCTTGATCGCCATGGCCTTTGGCGGCGTATTGTACACCCTGGGTGCTTTCAGCGTCTCCTTAGGCTCAGGTTTCTGGTGGTTCTGGAGCAGCATGGTGATCATCAGCTTTGGCGAGCTGGCGCTCATTCCCACCTCCAGCACCTACGTGGCAAACCACGCCCCACCCGAAAAACGCGGCCGCTATATGAGCATCTACGGGCTGACACACCCGCTGGCTACCGGGGTGGGCTCGTTGATCGGCGGTATCCTGAGCGACAATTTTGGACCGCGCAGCATGTGGTACGGCGCCTCCTTGATCGGTTTTGTTGGGGTGATGATTTTTCTCACGATGGCGCGCCAGTCGAAACAGGAACAACCTGTTGCGGTTGCGTCGTAAGCGGACAGAGGGTTTTCCGCCTGGAACTGGCTGTCGATTGAATGGGACGCAGTACACTCTCCAGGCAAAGAAAGTACAAGGAACTAAGCTATACGAATGAAAATAGCAATCTTTTCAGATGTTCACGCCAATTTCGCAGCCTTGCAGGCGGTGGTAGAGGATATTGAGAACTGGCGGCCCGACCTGGTGGTCTGCGCCGGCGACCTGATCAACCGCGGCCCCCGCCCGCTGGAGTGCCTGGAGTATGTCTGGCAGCGCGTCCAGCAGGGCAACTGGTACTGGCTGCGCGGCAACCACGAGGATTATGTGATCGCACAATCTCGTGCGGATGCCCCGCAGCACGGCCCCGAAGCCGATGTGCACCACGCCACCCGCTGGACTTTGGATGCGCTGCAGCGGGCTTCTGCAAGCAAAACGGATTATGTGGCGCTGGTGCGCGGTATGCCCTATCACCTGCGCCTGGCGGATCCCAATGGGAATGAAGTTTTGATCACCCACGGTTCGATGAACGGCACCCGCGACGGCGTCTACCCCGAAACCAGCGACCAGGAGCTGCACGGAAAGATCTTTCCAAAACAGATGCGTGTCAACGGCGGCGCGCAGCTGCCCGATGACCGGCCCAAAACGGGTCACCACGGCGGTAGAGGCCATATTGCAAACGGCGAGCGCATCCGCAAGTACGGGCTGACGCTGCCCGGTGAGTACAAAACCAACCCTGCTTTGTCCCTTTTTGCCGTCGGGCACACCCACCGCCCGCTGGTGCGCTGTCTGAACGGCAGTTCGAAGCCCGGCGCAAGCGCTGCGGAGATGAGCAGCAGCGCCCCGCACAACCTGCTGGTAGTCAATGCTGGTTCTGCCGGTCTGCCCTTTGATCGCGATACCCATCCCAGCTATGCACGCCTGGAATACCAGCACAACGCCTGGCAATGCGAGATCGTGCGTTTTTCGTACGATATCGCCCGCGCCGAGCAGGATTTCTTCAGCACCGGCTATAT
The DNA here is from genome assembly GCA_964614855.1 of uncultured Anaerolineaceae bacterium. Classification (GTDB taxonomy): domain Bacteria; phylum Chloroflexota; class Anaerolineae; order Anaerolineales; family UBA4823; genus CAWJHE01. Next base: position 19,726 of record CAZTMX010000006.1, read on the forward strand.
CGAAGGCGCTGGTCCGTTGACCCGCCTGGTGTTGATCGAGCTGCAGCAAGCCCGCTCGCAGCTTTTCCAGTGGACCCGGCGCTTCCAGGCCCAGGCGCTGAGCGGCGAAATGAGCATAGAAGAAACCGTCGAGCGTTCGCTGCAAGACGGCCTGGATTGGGTGGATTAGAAAGTAAATTGGAAGAGGTGAAATATGCTGAAAGGAAAATTCTCTCGCACTGCCGCTGCCGGATTCTGGCGGACGAGATGCATGGGATTTCTAACGCTGGCTTTTGCCCTGGCGCTTTCTGCCTGTAATGCGCCGCAGCCCACCACCACGCCTGATATCGATACCGTAGTCTCGCAAACGCAAACCGCTATCGCCGTGGAGGCGATACTGACTGCAGCCGCGGCTCCGACCATCCAGCCGGAGCCGCCAGCAGCAGAGCCAGCCCCAGGGCAGCCTGCGCCTGAACAGGCAGCACCCCCAGCAGGCGCGCCCGGCCAACCCAGCGCGCCTGCCGGTGCACCCGATCCAAGCGCAGCCACAGCTACGCTGCTCCCGCCCACCGCCCCGCCCACCAACCCGCCCCCGCCGGGCCTGCTCAACCAGGGCGCGCCGAGCTGGGTGGACAGCTTTGACGGCGCTAAAGACAGCTTTTTCATCGGCGCCAGTAAGCAAATCGAATTTGCCAAGGAAAACGGCGACCTGGTGATGACCGCATTCGAACCCATTGGCGACCAGTGGCGCGTGGCCGAGCTGGGGTACCTGAGCGATTTCTACCTGGAAGCGCAGTTTAGCAGCGATGTCAACTGCAGCGGCAAAGACGGCTACGGGCTGATCTTCCGTGCCCGCGACCAGGGCGACAATATCGTAGACAGCGGGTATATCTTTAGCGTGGCCTGCGATGGGCAGTACCGCCTGTTCCGCATGGATGACGGCAAATACGTACCCATGATCGACTGGACCTCCCACCCCGCCGTCGCTGCCGGACCCAACCAGAGCAACACCCTGGCGGTGCAGACCAGCGGCTCCATGATCACCCTGGTGATCAACAACGTGATCGTTTTGGAATTTTCCGACAATACCTATAAGGAAGGCTATTTTGGTTTGTCGCTGCGCTCTGAGAATACCAAGGACCTGCGCATCAAAGTGCACCAGGTGCAGTATTGGGTGATCTGGTAGTTGGCGGATGCCGGTGAGCTAGTGGATTTTCGTAGTAAGCGACCTGTAGTTAATTATCTATGCGCATAATCTTTGCCCGTCACGGCGAAAGCCAGGCCAACCTGCTGCAGCAAATCTCCAACCGCGGGCTGGTGCACGGGTTGACCCTGCGCGGGCGAGAGCAAGCCGCCGCCCTGGCGCAGCGCCTGGCGCCCGAGGGTATCACGCGCATCTACACCAGCCCGCTGCTGCGCGCCGTCGAGACTGCCGTCCTGGTCGCTGACCGGCTCAAGGTGGAATATGAAGTAGTGGATGCCCTGCGCGAATACGACTGCGGCGAGATCGAAGGCCGATCCGACGAGGCCGCCTGGCAGCGCTGGCAGGCATTGTTCGACGCCTGGATGGAGCGAGGGGAGCTTGACTACCGGCTGGCAGGCGGCGAGAGCTTCAACGACATCCGCGCCCACTTCCTGCCATTTATCGAGGGGTTGGTGAGGGATTATGGCGCCACGGATGCCCGCCTGCTGTGCATCTCCCACGGCGGGTTATACCTGACCATGCTGCCGCTGGTGCTGAGGAATATGGGGTGGCGGGAGTTAAAGGAGCGCGGATTTGGCAATGCGGCGTACTTATCAGTCGAAAAGCGCGATGATGGATTGTTTATAGATCAAGATGGGTAAGTATTATCTTTACACCTAGAATTATTAGTTGTTACTTCTCAACCGGATTTCTTCAAAAAAAGCTTGAAATTCACGAGAATCAATATCCGCCGAAGCTGATTTTGGCAAGATTTCATCAAAAAGATGTTCCAATTCGTTGAATTCTATTAATCCATTTTTTAGCAAGAATTGAACATCTTCCAAATCTGCATCAAAACCTCTTGCTATCTTACTAAGTGCAATGCTGTAGAGATCAAAAATGAATACTCTAAGTTGACCAAATTCTCCAAATAGGATATGGCGATTTTCAGTTCCAGATGGTAATGGAATGAATTCATCTAATGGCACAATTTCAACATCTAGTTTGTGTTTTTCTGCAAATTCAGATATTATCCTTTCAAGATCATTAGACAAAGGCCTGGATAAACAATCAACGTCTAAGGTTTCACGCGGTGATCCTAGTAGGAATAAAGCACTACCACCCAATAAATAAATGGAGACCGAGTATTCTAGCTTTTCTCCCAAACTTCCAAAGAAACGAATTAACGCCTTCTTTGTTACTGGTTCCATTTTCTTTCAACCTCCCATCTTCTCAGAAGGTGATGAGCAACATTCTCGTAAGTTCCAGACCAATTGACAGTCAAACCAGTGAGGTATCTATGCTGATGCCCCAACTCGATCAATAAATCATCTGCCGAAGATTCTGGATTCAGGTTGAATTCCCTTCCATAGAGATCAGGGAGGTTCTTCCAGCGGTCACGAATGACAGATATTAATTCCGCAGCATATTTTCTTTGTAAAATCACTGCAGCAGTGTAATAAATTTTTAAGGTGAGCTGGTCGCTGGATGAAAGTCGTTTGATAGCGTCAGGCATTGCATCAGCAAACCGAGGATTTGCCAGTAGAACAGCAATCACTGCTGTACGGACCCGGCTGCTAGGTTGTTTTACCAACGCAGCCAGCAACTCCTCCGGAGCGCGTCTTTGTGAAATCTTCTCTGAAGTATGGCGCGCCAGATAACCGATACCTAGCAATTCCAACTCACATACCAGGCTTTCTTCTATTGGATCATATGATAGAGGTTGCGTGGTGTCTCTGTCCTTCATGTAAACACTTCTTTCAAGGAACGATAGTTCACTAGCAATATTCTCGCCTTTATATCTTTCTTTCACTCCACCACCACACCCGTCAGGTCGTCCTTCGGTTTGGGATAGCTCATCTTCAGCCCCTTCAGCGCATCCACAATCACATTCGCTACCACCAGGTTGCGGTACCACTTCTTGTTGGCCGGGACGACGTACCACGGGGCGTACTCGGTGCTGGTCTTTTCCAGCATGTCCTCATAGGCTTTGAGATATACCGGCCACAGCTTGCGCTCTTCCAGGTCGCCCAGGCTGAATTTCCACTGTTTGGTGGGGTCATCCAGGCGCGCTTGCAGCCGCTCTTTCTGCTCGTCTTTGTCGATGAGCAGGAAGAATTTCAGGATCAGCGTGCCGTTCTCCACCAGGTGTTTCTCAAATTCGTTGATCTGGTCGTAGCGCTTGCTCCACACTTTCTCATCCACCAGCGAGTGCACCCGCACCACCAGCACATCTTCGTAATGGCTGCGGTTGAAGATGACCATCTCCCCGTTTTTCGGGGTTTGCTTGTGCACGCGCCACAGGTAATCGTGCGCCAGCTCTTCGGCAGTGGGCACTTTGAAGCTAGCCACGCGCACACCTGCCGGGTTGACGCCTTCAAAGACATGGCGGATGGTGCCGTCCTTGCCGCCGGTGTCCATCCCCTGCAGCACCACCAGCACTTTGTGCTTGTTTTGCGCGTAAAGCAGCTCCTGCAGCGCTTCCAGCTCTTCGTTGAGCTCCAGCAGTTTTTCCTTGCCCTCATCCTTATCGCCGTCGTAAGCCCTGGTTTCCCCCGCATTCCATTTTTCCAAATTTACCTTGTCGCCTGGTTTTACCCGGTAGCGCTGCATATTATCCTCCTTGGTATCGATTATTGCCAGCTAACTGCATCTTGATCCTGTATGCTGTGGACCATTTTCTAATTATTCTGATTATACCGCGCCGTGCAGCACCTCTGACCTGCTGCCCACCGCCCATTCCCGCTCCCTTTTTGTGACAGATTTCACCAAAACATGTGACATTCAACCTGCCATTCGCAGCGCGATCTGTTAGAATATTAGGTTGGATAGAGTACCCCTTATTGGTAAACACGCGCCGGCAGGCTGCCGTTTGCAGCGCACCGGCGCATTCACAGGTGCGAGATGGCTGAAACAAACAAAGCTGTAGATGTAATCCTTTTTGATACTTCCTTTTGGTCGCAAGAAGCGGCTGAAGTGATTGTGGAATCACCGGTTTCGCTGACCGTAAACGGCGAACTGTGGCTGACCTTTATGTGCACCCCTGTACACCTGGAAGCCATGGCAGTGGGTTTCCTTTTCAATGAAGGCATCATCCAGAGCAAAGACCAGGTGGCGGATGTGCGCCTGTGTCCCGCCGGTGATAATGTGGATGTCTGGCTGACCCACGCCGCCGAGAAACCTGAAAAATGGCGCCGCACATCCGACTGCACGGGTGGGGTGACCTCGATAGAAAACCTGGAATCCCTGCAGTTTTCCAGGCAAGCAGCTGAAGCTGGAAATTCGAATCCCCAAAATCCAGATACCGGACAACAATTCCACAACCAGGAAAATGGTCCAGGCTCGACGCCATCCATCCAGCCAGCCGGCCTCACCCTCACTCCGGAGCAGGTCACGGGCCTGATCGGCAAGCTGTTCGAAGCCCAGGAGCTCTACCGCCGCTCGGGCGGGGTCCACACCTCTGCACTCGCCGACAGCCAGGACATCCTGGTCACCAGCGAAGACATCGGGCGGCACAACACCTTGGATAAGATCGCCGGGCGCCTGCTGCTGGAAGAACTCCAGCCCGCGCAGCGCATTATCCTTACCACCGGGCGCATCAGCTCAGAGATGCTGCAAAAATCCGCCCGCATGGGGGCGCACATCATCATTTCGCGCACCTCGCCCAGCTCGCTTTCCGTCCACCTGGCTGAGGCCTGGGATGTCACCCTCATCGGCTACGCCAAGCGCACCGGCTTTCGCATCTACACCCACCCCGAGCGTATTCTGACGCCCGAAATCTCCACGCAAACCCCGGTTGATGCGGACAATACCAGTTCAACCGTTATCCCTCTAAAAAATAAAAGAGACCCGTTAACCAACCTATGAAACTCCACAAAATTCTCACCATCATCAATGCCAAGCCTGTCAGCTCAGATTTCAACCCCGAAGCCGAGATTAAAGGCGGCTGCGGGGCAGACCTGATGAGCGATGTGCTGGCCTCCATCCAACCCGACAGCATCCTGCTGACCGGGTTATGCAACCCGCAAGTGGTGCGCACCTCCACCATCGCCGATGTGCGAGCGGTGATCTTTGTGCGCGGCAAAATCCCCAGCCCTGAGACCATCCAGCTTGCGGAGCAGGAAGGCATGCCGTTGTTCAGCACCCCGTTGGGCATGTTCGAAGCCTGCGGTAGGTTGTACCAGGAAGGCTTACCCAGCCTGGAAGGCGCATTCGACCTATGAACAATAGCGAGCTCTTCCCCGACGAAGGCGAGCTCCCCCTCAGCAAGCCCACCAGCCAGCTGACGCGCGTAGACGAGCTGGTTTACGACCTGAGAATTCGGGATGTGATGTCGATGAAACTTAAAACGGTTTCGCCGGATATGAGCATGAACGACCTGCTCAACCTGCTGCGCACGGAACAAATCTCGGGTACGCCGGTGGTTAGAGACGGCAGATTGATGGGCATCGTCAGCATCGAAGACCTGATCCGCTGCCTGGTGGCGGTAGACCTGGCATCGCCGGTCTCAAAATATATGAGCACGCGTGTCATTGCAGTGCGCACGTTTGACGCGGTGGTCGAAGCGGTCAAGACCTTTACGCGTGAAAAGGTCGGGCGTCTGCCCGTATTGGACCGCGACGATAACCTGGTGGGGATGATTACCAAGGGCGATATCACGCGCGGGCTGCTGAAATCGCTGCAGGAAGGCTACCATGCCGAAGAGCTGCGCCGCTACCGCGCCAGCCACCTGTTCGAAGACATCATCTCCGACCGCACCAGCCTGATCCTGCGCTACCGTGTGGCGCCGCACGATTTCACCCGCGGCGGGCAGGCATCCAACCTGATCAAGCATGCCCTGGTACGGCTGGGTGCAGACCCTCAGATTGCCCGGCGCTGCGGCATCGCAATCTATGAAGCCGAGATGAACCTGATCATCCACGCCACCAACGGCGGGCTGATCCGCCTGGAGATCGAGCCGCACCGCATCCTGATGCAAACCATCGACGATGGACCGGGTATCCCGGATATCCAACTGGCGATGCAGCCAGGTTGGAGCACCGCCAGCGAAGAGGTGCGCGAGCTTGGCTTCGGCGCAGGCATGGGGTTGGTGAACATCCAGCGCTGCGTGGATAAGATGGTGCTGCGCTCTTCACCGGAAAACGGCACCAAGCTGGAAATGAAAATCTATTTGCAATACGACCAAAGCCTGAAAGAACCATCAGGAGAAGAAGCTGAATGAACCTTCAAGAAATGATTGACAAGCTTAACCTTACACCGCTCACGCTGAACAGGAAATTCGACGAGATTTACCCCAGCGGCGGGTATGCCTCGGATCTGCTGAGCTGCGTGATGAGCGGCGCTAAACCGCAGAACCTGTGGCTGACGCTGCAGGCGCACGTAAATATCATCGCCGTGGCAGCGCTGCTGGACCTGAGCGCGGTGATCATCACCGAAGACGCCCAACCGGACGCTGCCACCATCGCCCGCGCCAACGAGCAGAATGTGGTACTGCTTTCCACCCCGCAGACCACCTACGAGCTCGCAGGCAGGTTGTGGGAGCTGGGAGTGGCGAAAGGTTAAATCAATCGTTTGGCTATCTATCGCGCCGAGCTGCATGTGCACACCGTGCTCTCGCCCTGTGCGGCGGTAGAGATGATCCCACCATTAATCGTCTCGGAAGCCGTCCAGCGGGGCATTAACCTGATCGCCATTACCGATCACAACAGCAGCGATAATGTGCTGGCGGTGATGCAGGCGGCACAGGGTACGGAGCTGACGGTGCTGCCAGGGATGGAAGTGCAGACCAGCGAGGATGTGCACGTGCTCACCCTGTTTGATACCCTGGAGCAGCTCGCTGCCTGGCAGGAAATTATTGACCGGGCTCTGCCCACCGTGCCGAACCGGCCGGATTTCTTTGGCGAACAGTTTGTGGTGGACAGTACCGGGGATTTTTTATGCAGCGAAGAGCGGTTGTTAATCAACGCCACACGCCTCAGCCTGGGGGATGTTCTCGAGAAAGCCAGCTCCCTGGGCGGGCTGGTGATCCCGGCGCATGTCGACCGCACGGCTTTTGGGCTGCTGGGAACGCTGGGGTTTGTGCCGCCAGGGTTGGATTTTCCCGCGCTGGAGCTTTCCTGGCGCACCTCGGTGCAAGAAGCCGCTATCAAATTCCCGCAGACTGCCGGGTTCAAGCTGATCCAGAGCGGCGATGTGCACCACCTGGAGGACTTCCTGGGCAGGAACGTGTTTGAGATGCAGGCGCCGTCAATTTCGGAAATCAAGCTGGCGCTAAGCGAGAAAGAAGGTCGCAGCCATCGGGTTGTAAGCCATTTCCCCGGCTCCATGGAAGCCCAGGCGACTTGACGAAAATCAACAAAGGATATGACAAACGTTAATTGCGAATTTCGCAACTTTATATTATGATATATTTTGTGAAATTTGAAACTTTTCACTTAGAATATAACCACCTTGCAACGGAGAAGGTATGACCAGATTATTGGAGAATATCCCAGAACAAGATCCCTTAAATATCCCTGAGTTGCGCCAGAAGATCGACCGCATCATCAGTGAAAAGAAAGACCTGCCCGGAGCGGCAATGGTCGTTCTGAACGAAACCCAGACCGCTGTGGGCTATATCACCGAGCCGATGCAGGCGTATATTGCAAAGAGCCTCAACCTGCCGCTGGGAGCCATCCACGGTGTGGTGACTTTTTACTCATTCTTCAAAACAAAACCACACGGTAAGCACACCATTAAATTCTGCATGGGCACAGCCTGCTATGTGGGCGGCACCCCGCAGCTGATCGAAAAAGCCAAGCAGGCGTTGAACATCGACATAGGCGAGACCACCCCCGATGGACAGGTGACCCTGGAAGCCTGCCGCTGTGTCGGAGCTTGCTCACAGGCGCCGGTGGTGATCGTGGATGAAGATACCCACGGGCGCGTCAAACCCAACAAGCTGCCCCAGCTGATCCGCAAGATCCAGATCCAGGTTCAAGATGAGCGGCAGCAGGCGCCAGAAAAGAGCCAGGCCGCCGCAGACTGACAGATTTTCCCCGGCGCAGTGATGGATTTTGTTTCCGCGCACGGGGTAATCGAGCTAAAAAATGCGTGAATTAGCTCTGCACTTACTTGATCTTGCTGAAAACAGCGTGGCTGCCGATGCCAACGCAGTGCAAATTCGCGTGCTGGAAGACCTGCAGGGCGACCGCTTGAAACTCAGCCTGCAGGACAACGGCAAGGGCATGAGCGCGGAGATGGTGCAAAAGGTGGTTGACCCTTTCACCACCAGCCGCACCACCCGCAAGGTCGGGCTGGGCATCCCGCTGCTTAAAGCGGCGGCAGAAGCCTGTGACGGTGGTCTGTGGATCGAGAGCGAGCTGGGTGTAGGCACTACGGTGCATGTGGATTTCCAGCGCAGCCACATCGACCGCATGCCGTTGGGCGACCTGCCCGAGACCATGCTGGGGTTGGTGGTCTGCCACCCCGATGTCAATTGGCTGCTGGAATACCGGGCGCTTGGGCAAGATGGGCAGCCGCTGGCAGCTTTCGAATTTGACGACGCCCCGGTGAAAGAAGCACTGGAAGGCGTGTCGTTGTGTGAACCTGAAGTATTAAGCTATCTGCGCAGCACACTGGCAGATGGCATTGGTGAAGTCGATCAAATCATTGAAAATGCAGGGCCAATCAACAGCATGCCCTGGTTAAGGAGCTAAAAAATGCCGAACATTAAATCCCTGGAAGACCTGAAGCGTATTCGTGAAGAAGCGCTGCGCAAACGAGAGCTAAAGACCGAGAGTGGTGAAACCCAGATTATCGTTGGTATGGGCACACCCGGCATCGCCGCCGGGGCGCGCGAGACGATGAAAGCCATCCTGGAATACATTGACGAACACAAACTGAGCAGCATCATCGTGCGCCAGACCGGTAATATCGGGCTGGATTCCTTTGAACCGATCGTCCAGGTGGTCAAAGGCGAGAGCAAGATCACCTATGGTAAGGTGACCCCGGATGCTGCACGCTTGATCATGAAAGATCACGTAGAATCAGGCAACCCGGTCGAAGCCTACATTATCGAACGCTAAGAAATAAAAATTTAAAGGTGGTGCTATGCCATTTTTTCGATCGCATGTATTAGTTTCTGTTGATCCAGAATGTCTGCGCCTGGGGGCGCACGAGGTGATCGACGCGCTGCAAGATGAGTTGATCGCCAACGGCCTGAACGACGAAGTGCAGGTGCTCGAAACCTCGCGCATCGGCGAGCCCTCGCAGTTCGGCCCGGATATGATGGTCTATCCAGAAGGTGTGCATTACGCCCAGATTTGCCCGGATGATATCCCCTACCTGGTGGAAGAACACTTCCTCAAAGGCCGCGTGGTGGAAAGATTCCGGGCGCGCGAAGTGGGCATGGTGGATGAGGAGCTTGGCGCTCCCAAAGCCAAAGAAGTGCGGGTGGTGCTGCGCAACTGCGGCAAGATCGACCCGACCAATATTGAAGACTATATCGCCGAAGACGGCTACCAGGCGCTGGCAAAGGCACTGCTGGAGATGACGCCGGAAACAGTGATCGAAACCGTGCTGGCTTCGGGTCTGCGCGGCCGCGGCGGGGCGGGTTTTCCCTCAGCCAAAAAATGGCAGCTCTGCCGCAATAACCCGGGTGAGATCAAGTATGTGATCTGCAACGCCGATGAAGGCGACCCGGGGGCGTTTATGAACCGGCGTGTGCTGGAAAGCGATCCGCATTCCGTGGTGGAAGGCATGATCATCGCTGCCTACGCCATTGGCTCGCGCCAGGGCTATGTGTACTGCCGGGCGGAATACCCCATCGCGGTCAAGACTCTCAATATCGCCATCGAGCAGGCGCGCGGGATGGGTCTGCTGGGGGAGAATATCCTGGGCAGCGGTTTTGACTTCGACCTGGAAGTGCGCATGGGCGCTGGAGCGTTTGTCTGCGGCGAGGAAACCGCCCTAATGGCCTCCATCGAAGGCAGGCGCGGCGAACCCCGCCCCAGGCCGCCCTTCCCGGCGCAAAAAGGCCTGTGGGGCATGCCCTCCAATGTCAACAACGTGGAGACCTTTGCCAATGTGCCGCAGATCATCCTCAAAGGACCGGAGTGGTTTGCCAGCATGGGCACCGAGCGCAGCAAGGGTACGAAGACCTTTGCCATCGCCGGTGATGTGCGCAACACGGGGTTGATCGAAGTGCCGATGGGCATTACCCTGCGCGAGATCGTCTACGATGTCGGCGGCGGGATCAAGGAAGACAAAGCCTTTAAAGCTGCGCAGATCGGCGGACCGATGGGCGGCTGTTTGCCGGAGCAATACCTGGATTACCAGATCGATTACGAATCGCTGATCTCCGCCGGGGCCATGATGGGCTCGGGCGGGTTGATCATCATGGATGAAGAAACCTGCATGGTGGATATCGCCCGCTTCTTTATGGAATTCACCCAGGAAGAAAGCTGCGGCAAATGCACCCCTTGCCGGGTGGGCACACGCCGCATCCTGGAAACCCTGCAGCGCATCTGCGACGGCGAGGGCAAACCCGGCGATATTGAACAGTTGGAACAACTGTGCGCCGAGGTGCAGAAAAACAGCCTGTGCGGGCTGGGTCAGGGCGCACCCAACCCGGTACTCAGCACCCTGCGGAATTTCCGCCATGAGTACGAAGCGCATGTATACGAAAAACGCTGCCCTGCAAAGGTATGCCGCAAACTGATCCGCTACCATATCGATAAAGAAAGCTGCACCGGCTGCACCGTATGCGCCCGCAACTGCCCGGTGAACGCCATCAGCGGCGAGCGGCGTATGCCGCATGTGATCGACAGCGAGATCTGCATCCGCTGCGGCATCTGCATGCAGGTATGCAACTTCAATGCGGTCTCGGTTTTGTCGTAAGGACAGGAGAGAGCATGAGCAAAACCAACCTGAAAGAAAAACTTTACGCCCCTGTCGTTGACCGTGCAGTCGAGAAGCACGGCGCACATTACGACGCCATGATCCCCATATTGCTGGAGATCAACCACGAGCTGGGGTATATTCCGGTGCAGGCACTCAACGAAGTGCGCTCGCGGCTGCACATGCCCTCGGAAGGCGTGTTTGTCTATGAAAGCCGGTTGTATTCCATCGCCAGCTTTTACCACATGCTCAGCACAAAACCGCGCGGCAAACACGTGGTGCTGTTCTGCGAAAGCGCACCCTGCCATGTGGTGGGCGGGCGTGAGGTCTGGCGCAAGCTGCAGGATACCCTGAAAATAAAAAACGGCGAGACCACCCCGGATGGACAGTGGTCGCTGGTGACCACCAGTTGCCTGGGAGCCTGTGGGGTGGGACCGGTGATTATCGTGGATGAAGATATGTTCGGCAATGTCACGCCAGAGATGGTAGAACAGATCTTAAGCCGTTATGACGGGAGTGCAGTATGAAACTGAAACGAGCCATGGTACTGATCTCTGATGACGCTGCCAGCCGTTTGCAAGGCTCGCAGAAATTGATGCAGCGTTTTCAGGAAGATATCGCCGACTACGGGTTGGCGGATGAAGTGGCACTCTCTACCATCAGCGATGTGGGACGCAGCGATATCGTCCCGCTGGTGACGGTGTACCCGGAAGCAGTTGTCTACGGACCGGTCACAGCAAATGATGTGCGCTGGATTGTTGAGGAGCATCTATTTAAAGGGCGGGTAGTAGAGAACCTGCTGGCGCCCAAGCGTGAGCTGAGCGGCAGGTTGGCCTGGCTGGCAGCGCGCAAAGGCTCCATGCCTGCCGAGCACCGCATTGTGCTCAAACGTTCCGGGTTGATCGACCCGGAGGATATTGAAGAATACATCATCCACGACGGCTACCAGGCGCTGGCAAAGGCCCTGTCCGAGATGACACCGCAGCAGGTGATCGATGAGTTGCTCAAATCCGGTCTGCAAGGGCGCGGTGGAGCAGGCTTCCCGGTGGGCAGAAAATGGAGCTTTGTGGCGGCAGTGCCGGAAAATCCCAAATACGTGGTGTGTAACGCTGACGAAAGCGAGCCAGGTACCTTCAAAGACCGCGTGATCCTGGAAAGCGACCCGCACTCGATCGTAGAGGCCATGACCCTGGCGGGTTACGCCGTTGGGGCGCAAGAGGCCTATATTTACATTCGCGGTGAGTACGGGTTGGCGCAGCAGCGCTTTACCCTGGCGGTGAAACAGGCGCACGAATACGGCATGTTGGGCAAGGATATCTTTGGCAGCGGGTTTGATTTTGAGATCCATCTGCACTCGGGCGCCGGAGCGTATATTTGCGGTGAAGAGACCGCCCTGATCGAATCGATCGAAGGCAAACGCGGCGAGCCGCGTTCACGCCCGCCCTACCCCACCACCAACGGTCTGTGGGGCAAACCCACCCTGGTGAACAACGTGGAGACCCTGGCAAACGTTCCGCCCATATTATTGAACGGCGCCGAGTGGTACCGCCAATTTGGCACACCCTCCAGCCCCGGCACCAAGGTGTACACGCTGCTGGGCAATGTCAACCAAACGGGGCTGATCGAAGTGCCGATGGGCATCACCCTGAGAGAGGTCATCAATATCTATGCGAAGGGGATGAAGAACGGTGCGCATTTCAAGATGGCGCAGACCGGCGGCTCGAGCGGCTCGATCATCCCAGCCAGCCTGCAAGACACCCCCATGGATTTCGACGCCTTCAAAAAAGCCGGCGTTTCGCTCGGCTCGGGGGCGCTGCTGATCATCGATGACCGCACCTGTATTGTCGAATTGGTCAAGGTTCTGCTGCAATTCTTCCGCTTTGAAAGCTGCGGCAAGTGCACCCCCTGCCGTATCGGCACCCAACGTTCGTATGAGATCATTAACCGCATCACCCAGGGGCAGGGTAAACCCAGCGATCTGGACGACCTGAGCAAGCTCACCCGCCAGATGGAGCTGCTGTCCAATTGCGGTCTGGGGCAGACGGTGGCGGTTTCGATCCGCGACCTGCTTAAACACTTCCGCGGCGAGGTGGATGCACATATCAACCTGGGCGTATGCCCAACCGGCGTTTGCCCGATGGTCTTGGAAGAAGAAGTGGCAGCAGTTGAGACCGGGGTTTCACCCGGCTAGAACGCGCACAATGAGCGAGAGACTTATGATCCATCTAACCATAAACGGTCAAAATATCGAAGTCCCTGAAGGCACCACAGTGATGCGCGCTGCCCAAAGCGCCGGCATTCACATCCCCAGCCTGTGCGATCACCCCGCGGTGACGCCTTATGGCGGCTGCCGCCTGTGCGTGGTGGAAGTGGAAGGATTTCGCACACCCACTGCTTCCTGTACCTTGCCAGCTTCGAACGGCATGGTGGTGCATACCGACACGGAAAAACTGCGCCAGACGCGCCAGTTTATCCTGTCCATGCTCTTTAGCGAGCGCAACCACTTTTGCCCCTTCTGCCTGGTCAGCGGCGGTGATTGCGAACTGCAAAACGCAGCCTACGACGAAGGCATGACCCACTGGCCCATCCAGCCCAACTGGTTGAAATTCCCGGTCGACACCAGCCACCCATACATCGTGCTGGATAACAACCGCTGTATCCTGTGCCGCCGCTGCGCGCGTGCTTGCGCCGAGCTGGTGGGTGTCGCCACCCTGGGGATGCAATCGCGCGGCTCCGAAACACTGCTGGTGGCGGATACCGGCGTGCCTTTTGGTGAGAGCACGTGTATCTCCTGCGGCACCTGTGTTCAGGTGTGTCCCACCGGCGCCTTGATGGATAAGGAAAGCGCCTACAAGGGGCTTGAGAAAGACCTGACACGTACACCATCGATTTGCGTAGGATGCAGCGTGGGTTGCGGCATCCAGGTGCTGACACGCGATGGGCAGTTGGTGCGCATCGAAGGGGATTGGGACAGCCCGGTTAACAACGGTGTGCTGTGCGAAGTGGGACGATACAAGGCGCTGCAGCGCAGCGAAGAACGCCTGACGATACCGATGATCCGCCGCGACGGCACGCTCCAGCCTGCCAGTTGGGATGAAGCGCTGGCATACACCGCCGAAAAGCTGAAAGGCGGAGCCGCCCCCGCTGCGGCGCTGGTCAGCACACGCCTGCCGGTGGAAGATATCGCTTTGTTTGAGAAAATCTTCCGCCAGGAGCTTGGCTGCGAATTGGTGACCTGTATTGAAGAAGGTTATACGCATCTTTCCGAACAAGCGCGACAGGGTGCAAAGACCCTGCCTTTCGAAGGAAAATTAAATGAACTGCGGGAAGCCGACGGTGTTGTACTGATCGGCGCCAATATGTCCGATTACCACCAGGTGCCCGGCTTTTTTATCCGCCGCCAGGCAGTGGATGGCTTCAAGCTGGTGATCATTGACCCGCAGCCCAACCCGCTGGATGACCGCGCCAGCCATGTGCTTAAGTGCGAGCCAGGCTGCGATATCGCCATGCTGCAAGGCCTGGCCGCGGCGATACGCAGCTCAGGCGGTTTACGCAAAGCCGCGGACATCGTGGCACTGCAGCAGCATACAGAGGAGATGCGCGAAACGCTAAGCGCCGCCGGCAAAGACCTGGCCGGCTGCCGCAAGGTCGCCATCGTCTACGGCAAAGGTATCACCGTGCAAGACGACCCCGGGGTATTAACTGCCCTACTGGCTTTAGCGGAGACCTTGAGCCAGCACAACCCCCAACCTGCAGCGGTGATCAGCGTTAAAGGCAAAGCCAACAGCCTGGCTGCCGATCAACTGGGACTGACCTCAGCGTTTCGCCCCAAGGCGGACCAACCGGTTTTCCTGGCCTTGGGCGATGACTTGCCCAGCAAACGCCAACTGAAAAATGTGCGCGGTCTGCCCTTTATTGCTGTGCAGTCTGCCTATGCCAACGCAATTACTGAAATTGCGGATGTGATCCTACCGGCGACCACCTGGACCGAGGCCGGCGGGCATTATCTAAACCTGGATGGACGGTTGCAGGAGGCAAAGCAGATGCTGGCAGCCCCGGCAGGTGTGCGCAGCAACCACCAGGTGCTGCAGGATTTGGCAGCACAGCTGGGCGTCGCCAGCGATGTGGATTGGCAAGCGCGCCTGGTCGAAAGACCGGCGCTCGTTCGCCTGGAGCTATAAAATAGCGGTAACAAGAGGAACGCGGATGACAAAACCAAAAATTTCAAGCGATTGGATGGCCGGCTGCGCCGGCTGCCATATGTCTTTACTGGACATGGATGAGCGCCTGGTGGAAATCGCCGAGCTGGCGGACCTGCGCGCCACACCCATCACCGACCTGAAGCAGCCGGACGAAGAAGGCGTGGATGTAGGTATCCTGGAAGGCGGCATTAACAATACTTCAAACGAAGAGGTGGCTCACCGTATGCGCCAGCGCTGCAAGATCCTGGTGGCATTTGGCGATTGCGCTGTATTTGGCGGTGTGCCAGCCTTGCGCAATTTCTTCACCCTGGAAGAAACGCTGCGCCGGGCTTATGTAGAAACGGAGAGCACCGATGAAAGCGGAACCATCCCCAACGACCCTGAGTTGTGTGTACCAACCAAGGTGCGCGCGCTGCACGAAGTCGTACCGGTGGATGTCTTCCTGCCCGGCTGTCCGCCGGATGCCGACGCCATCTATTATGTCCTCAGCGAGCTGGCGCAAGGGCGCATGCCCGTCTTAAAAGACGAGAACCTGCACTGGCATTAGGAATGCAATCATGAGCACACAAAAGATCACCATAGAACCGGTAACCCGTATCGAAGGCCACGCCAAGATCACCATCCGCCTGGATGAGGCTGGTGAGGTGGAACGGGCTTACTTGCATATCAACGAATTTCGCGGTTTCGAGAAATTCTGCGAAGGTCGCCTGGCATTTGAAATGCCTTCGATCACCCCGCGCATCTGTGGCATCTGCCCGGTCAGCCACCACCTGGCGGCTGCCAAAGCCGCAGACGACCTGGCAGGCTGCCCGCCGCCGCGCCCGGCTTCCTTGCTGCGCGAGCTGATGCACATGGGGCAGATCATCCAGAGCCACGGCATGCATTTCTACGAGCTGGCTGGACCCGACCTGCTGCTGGGCTTTGACGCCGATCCCGCCGTGCGCAACGTGGTGGGCATGATTGCTGCCAACCCGGAATTGACACTGAAGGCAGTGAACCTGCGCAAATTTGGACAGGAGATCATCCATACCCTGGGCGGCAGGCGCATCCACCCCAATTTTGCTATCCCCGGCGGGGTGAACAAAGCCCTGACGCCTGCGGAAAGGGACGAAATCCTGGCGGGGGTCGCTGAGGCCATCGCCACCACCCAGATTGGCATCCAGATCTTCAAGGACTGGGCTGCCGGTCACCTGGATGATATTAATAAATTTGCGGTCTTCCCCACGGGTTATATGGGGCTGGTGACGCCGCAGGACAACCTGGAGCTCTACGAAGGAAACCTGCGCCTGGTCGACCAGGACGGCGGCTTATTGGAGCGCTTCCCGGTCTCAAATTACCTGGATTTCATCGCCGAGCACGTGGAAAACTGGACTTATCTCAAATTCCCCTATTATAAGAGGATGGGCTTCCCAGGCGGCGTGTACCGCGTAGGCCCGCTGGGGCGCTTGAACGCCAGCCTGCAGATCGACACTCCGCTGGCGAATGCCGAGCACAAGCTTTTCAAAGCTTTGAACGGCGGCAAACCGGTGGAAAACACCCTGCACTACCACTATGCCCGCCTGATCGAAGTGCTGTTCGCCATTGAAAAAGTGCGCCTGCTGTTGGACGACCCGGACATCCTGAGCAATGAGATCCTGAACACCCGCAAGGAATGGAAAGGTGTGGGCGTGGGCGTGATCGAAGCGCCGCGCGGCACCTTGATCCACCACTACTGGGCGGATGAAAACGGGCGATTGAGCAAGGTCAACCTGATTGTATCCACTGGTCACAACAACTGGGCGATGTGCAATGCGGTCGATAGCGTCGCCAAGACCTATATTCACAACGGCGATGTGCGCGAAGGGCTGCTCAACCGGGTGGAAGCGGCAGTGAGGGCACACGACCCCTGCCTATCCTGCTCCACGCATGCCGTCGGGCAGATGCCGCTGGTGATCGATATCCTGGATAACGAAGGCGCGCTGCTGCGCACCCTGCAACAGGACTGATATGAGGCTGGATGGATAAGACGCTGGTGATCGGTTACGGGAATGTGGACCGCCAGGACGACGGCGCTGCCTGGCATATCCTGGCGCGCCTGGCGGAA
>CAZTMX010000006.1:37151-40477 GCA_964614855.1 uncultured Anaerolineaceae bacterium
GCGGACTTGCGGTTTGTGCTGCAGCTCACCCCGGAGACCGCCGAGATGATGGCAGCCTATCCCAGGGTATGTTTTGTGGACGCACACACCCAGGCTGTGGCTGAGGCTATCCAGGCTGCCGCAGTGATCGCAGATCACCGCCCATCCGCCATGACGCACCACATGACGCCCGCCAACTGCCTGGGCATCTGCCAGGCGCTGTATGCCGGGCTGCCTGAAACCCTGCTGGTTTCTGTACGCGGGCATGAATTCGGATTTTCACGCCATCTTTCCAACGCCACCCAGGCGTTGATTGCAGATGCCGTTGAACTGATTATTAAATGGATAAAAACATCGGTTGCCTGCCTGGGGGAAACCCCAGGGTAACCTGCAAAATCTGAAGGTAGGTGAAAATGACACAAATGGTAAAACTTACTATCAACAACCAGCCAGTTGAAGCGCCCGCCGGCACCACCGTGCTGCGCGCTGCCGCTGCCGCCGGGATCACCATTCCCAAGCTGTGTGAACACAAGGACCTGACGCCCTTTGGCGGCTGCCGCCTGTGCGTGGTGGAGGTGCAAGGCTGGCGCAACCCGATGGCTTCCTGTACTTTACCGGTATCCGAAGGCATGGTGGTGACCACCGAAAGCCCCGCCCTGGCAGAATCTCGCCGCACCATCCTGGAGCTGCTGCTCTCGAACTATTACGATGCAGACTACCAGCCCGGGCGAAATGACAGCGAGCTGATGCACTGGGTGGAACACTACCAGGTGGACGCCAAAGCGGTGATGATGAGCAAACCGCGCTATCAAATCGACAGCGACCCCAACCCATTTATCCGGGTGGATTTGAACAAGTGCATCCTGTGCACGCGCTGCATCCGTGCCTGCGCCGAAATCCAGGGCCGCTTTGTGTGGAGCCAGGCCGAACGCGGGTTCAACACGCACATCGTAGCCGGAGCAGATACCGATATGCTCGACGCCCGCTGTGAAAGCTGCGGCCAGTGCGTGGCCTACTGCCCCACCGGCGCCCTGAGCAACAAGATGATGGTTGGCATGCCCGAACCGGATCGCAAGGTGCTCACCACCTGCACCTACTGCGGCGTCGGCTGCCAGTTTGACTTGAATGTAAAAGACGAAAAGGTGATCGGCGTCACATCCAACCCCGCCGCTGCGGTGAACAACATGTCCACTTGCGTCAAGGGGCGCTACGGCTACGATTTCATCCACCATCCGGACCGGGTGCTGCGGCCGCGTGTGCGCAAATACTTGCTGGACGGCAAACCGAGACCAAAGGATCGCGGCGAATGGGTGGAAGTGGACTGGGACACCGCGTTGGAACTCACTGCCCGCAAACTGCGCGAAACGCGCGATACCCACGGGCCGCGCAGCATTGGTGTGTTGACCTCAGCCAAGTGTCTGAACGAAGAAAACTACTTGATGAACAAGTTTGCCAGGCAGGTGATCGGGACCAACAGCATCGACCACTGCGCCCGTCTCTGACACAGCAGCACTGTGGCCGGTCTGGCCGCTGCTTTTGGTTCGGGCGCAATGTCCAATTCGATGGATGATGTGGCAAAATATGCTGCATCCATGCTGATCATCGGTTCGAACACAACCGAGCAACACCCGGTATTCGGCACCATGATCCGCCAGGCCGTGCTGCAGCGCGGCATGAAGCTGGTGGTCGCCGACCCGCGGCGCATTGACATCACCGATTTCGCCACCCTGCACATCCGCCAGCGCCCTGGCACCGATGTGGCGTTGGTTAACGGGCTGATGCATATCATCCTGGAGAAGGGCTGGCAAGCCCAGGAATATATCGACAACCGCACCGAAGGGTTCGAAGAACTCAAAACAGTGCTGGCGGATTACACCCCGCAGCGAGTCTCAGAGACCACACGCGTCCCGGTGGAGAAGCTGTACCAGGCAGCCGAAATCCTGGCGACCAACAGCCCAATGGCGGTACTGTGGGCGATGGGCATCACCCAGCACATCGTCGGCGTGCGCAACGTGATGTCGCTGGCAAATTTGCAGATGCTGCTGGGCAACATGGGCGTGCCGGGCGGCGGGGTGAACCCGCTGCGCGGCCAGAACAACGTCCAGGGCGCCTGCGATATGGGCGGGCTGCCGGATGTCTACCCGGCCTACCAGAAAGTGAACGTAGAAGCCAACCGCTTGAAATTCGAAGCCGCCTGGGGTGCAAAGCTGGACGACCAGTTCGGCCTGACGGTGACCGAGATGATGCCGTTGGCGGGCGAAGGCAAGATCAAAGCGCTGTACATCCTGGGCGAAGACCCGGTGATGAGCGACCCGGATACCACGCATATCCGCCACTGCCTGGAGACCTGCGATTTTATCGCCTTACAGGAGATCTTCCCATCCGAGACTTACGCCTACGCGGATGTGTTGCTGCCGGGTGTGAGCTTTGCCGAGAAGACCGGCACCTTTACCAACACCGAACGCCGGGTGCAGATGGTGCACCAGGCGATCCAACCACTGGGCGAAGCGCGCCCCGATTGGGTGATCACCGCTCAACTGGCAAAGCGTATCCTGGCAGGCGGCGGGCGGGAGATCGACGCCAGCGCGCCGTGGGCAGGTTGGGAGTATGAAAGCACATCGGCAGTGATGGATGAGATCAACGCCCTGACACCCAGCTACGCCGGCGTGACGCATGCACGGCTGGATAACGGTGAGCGCTTGCAGTGGCCGGTGAAAGACAAAGAACATCCCGGCACACCCATCCTGCACATCGGGCAATTTACGCGCGGCAAGGGCAAGTTCAGCCCCATCGAGCACGTCCCGCCGGCGGAGATGCCCGACGATGAGTACCCGGTGCTGCTCAGCACGGGAAGGGTGATCTACCACTGGCACGGCGGGCAGATGACGCGCCGGGCCAAGGGGCTGATGGAAGTGTACGGTAATGCGCTGATCGAAGTCAACCCGGATGATGCTCAGAAGCTGGGGCTGAACGGCAACAAGCGCGTACGGGTCACCTCACGGCGCGGCAGCATCGAAGCCGAAGCCTGGGTCACCGACCGCGTCCCGCCAGGGATGGTCTTCGCCAATTTCCACTTCCCTGAATCGCCGACCAACGAGCTGACCATTGCAGCGTTGGACCCGGTGGCAAAGATCCCGGAATACAAGATCTGCGCGGTGAAGGTGGAGCTGGCGTGAGGCTGGGGACAGAGCGCCGAGGGGATAGTTGAGCAAGATAACGACTGAGTGCCGCGTGATATAGTTGAGTAGATGGTTTGAGCCGCCCTGAGATTGAGGGCGGCTTTTTTTATTGGGAGCTGCAGATTTTCAATAGCCACACAGCAAAATGCACTGGCTCACATCTGGCCT